>JAZNRH010000088.1:0-12580 GCA_045590615.1 Eubacteriales bacterium | reverse complement strand
GATGTAAAAAAAGGTTAGACCACATAAAACAATGAAAACATATGTAAAATAAGGATAAAATTTGTTATGCTTATTAAAAAAGCAAACGTTTTATAAGGTAAAAAATTGAAAAATCAATTTTTTTACATTAATTATATTGTTTTATGTTTTGCACGAACTTCGCGACTGCTGTACATAAGTACAGCGACGCGCTTCAGTATCGTGCAATCTACCTCTTTTTTTCCTATCCCCGAACGCACAGGGCTGTAAAAAACAATGTTTTTTACAGCCCTGTGTGTTAGCGAATATCAGCTGCCGAGGCGACTTTTTTATATAAGATTGCCCCTTCTGCACGAGCAGCTTCGGTCATATTACAATTTTGCAAAAAGGCGTCGCAGAGTGGCTTGTCGGTTACGATGTAGTCAAGCTCATTTGTCGAAAAAAGACGGAGCTCTGACTTTGTGTTCAGCTTGTCCGACAGACATAAAAGAGCCGTTTTGGCACTCCTTTTTTTCATTGCGATGCGAAGAGAGGTCTCTGCCTCCGAGTAGTCGGATATAACTCCCTCTTCATCAATCGCCGCGGCTGAAAAGAACATTATATCTGCATTAAAGCCCGACACCGTCTGCTCGGCAAAGTAGCCTACGAACGCCTCCGAGCTTTTTACCAGCCTGCCACCTGTGGAAATTGTCTTTACGTTATTCTCGGATAGCCTCTTGCATACAGACAGTCCGTTTGTGACAACCGTCACGTTTTCTATATCCTTGATAAAGTCGGCGAGGTGGTAGACGGTTGTAGAGTCGTCAATAAAAACCAGATTGCCCTCACCGACAAGCGTTGATGCGAGCTTGCACAGCAGTAATTTTTCGTGCATTTTCTCAGAACGTCTGTAGCCTACGGGATTGTTGTGGAGCTTGTCGTCGTTGAGAACAGCGCCTCCGTGACTCCTTCTCAGGTAGCCCTCGTTTTCCAGACGGGTCAGGTCTCGCCTGATGGTCGGCTTGCTGGCGTACAACGCTTCACTAAGCTCATTGACCGTTGCCCAGCCCCTTTTTTTCAATATTTCCAAAATTTCGTTATGACGATTGTTTTTGAACATTATATCACCTTGTTTTTGAGCGTTTTTGAGCGTTTATAAGTTTTAGAGCCAATAGTTGACAATTAACGCTCACCTTCATATAATTATACATGTTATAAAAAACTTTGTCAACACTAAAGGAGAGGTATAATTTATGAAGCTTTTTATTGATACTGCAAACACTAATGAAATAAAGGAAGCAAACGAGCTTGGCGTAATCTGTGGTGTTACCACTAATCCGTCTCTCATTGCAAAAGAGGGAAGAGATTTTGTTGAGGTAGTCAAGGAAATCACCCAGATAGTTGACGGACCGATAAGCGCAGAGGTAATCTCGCTCAAGGCAGAGGAAATGGTAGACGAGGCGCTCGTGCTTTATGAGAAAATAAACAACCCCAATCTTGTAATTAAAATACCGATGTGCGCAGAAGGACTCAAGGCAACTAAAATTCTGGCTAAAAAGGGTATCCCTACCAACGTTACCCTGATTTTTTCGGCATCTCAGGCGCTTCTTGCCGCAAGGGCAGGAGCAACCTACGTCAGCCCCTTTCTTGGCAGAATTGAGGACGTGGGTATGCATAGCATGGAGCTGATTGACGATATTGCAACTATCTTTGACGTGCATGGCATCAAGACCGAGATTATTGCAGCCAGCATCAGAAATCCCATTCACGTAATTGAGGCTGCAAAGCTTGGTGCACACATTGCGACAATACCTTTTAAGGTAATCGAGCAGATGATAAAGCATCCTATGACCGACCTTGGAATAGAGAGATTTTTGAGCGATTGGGAAAACGAGATAAAAAAAGCGTAACAAATATTTTTTTTAATAAGCCGAAAAGACAAAATCTTTTCGGCTTTTCTTGTTGATAGAGGGTTATACCGAAAATATTATTGAAATTACAAATAATACTTGAAAAATATCTTGTTTAGTGGTAGAATTTTAGAAAATATTATAATTACAAGGTGTATGACGCAAATGGAGATTATAGCAAAAATTAACGGCGCAGTCAATGACGTTGTTTGGGGACCCATTATGCTTGCTCTTTTAATAGGAGTGGGCTTGTATCTTTCAATCAGAACAGGCTTTTTGCAGTTCAGTAAATTCCGTTATATGCTGAAGAACACTGTTCTTGCAATGTTTTCTAAAAATCAGCATATGAAATCCAAGGCAGGTGTCAGTCCGTTTCAGGCTGTTGCTACAGCTCTTGCAGGCACTATCGGAACGGGAAGCATCGCAGGACTTGCTACTGCGATTGTGTCGGGTGGTCCGGGTGCAGTTTTCTGGATGTGGATCAGCGCCCTGCTCGGTATGGTCACAAAGTATGCAGAGATTGTGCTCGCTCTCAGATATCGTGAAAAGAACGAGGAGGGTGAGTGGGTCGGAGGCCCGATGTACTATATACAAAACGGTCTGAAAATGAAATGGCTTGCCGTTTTGTTTGCTATCTTTGCGATGTGCGCTTGTCTCGGTACGGGTAATGCTACTCAGTCAAATTCAATTGCTGTTGCCCTCGACAGTACCTTTGGTGTACCGACCTGGCTCACAGGTGTAATTCTCACCGTTATTGCAGGTGCAGTAATTCTTGGTGGTATGCGCCGTATTGCATCGGTCAACGAAAAGCTCGTGCCCTTTATGGCTGTGTTTTACGTGGTTTGCTCGGTGGTAGCGTTGATTGTAAATATAGACAAGGTTCCCTCGGCATTCGCTCTTATATTCAAGGAAGCCTTTAACTTCAGGGCTGCTACGGGTGGCGTTCTGGGCTACGGAATTATGAAGGCTATGCACTACGGCTTTTCAAGAGGCGTTTTCTCAAACGAGGCAGGTCTCGGAAGCGCACCTATGGCTCATGCAGCATCAAGCACAAATGACCCCGTAAAGCAGGGGCTTTGGGGAATGTTTGAGGTTTTCTTCACTACCGTTATTATCTGTACCCTTTCGGCTATGATTATATTGACTACGGGTCTCTGGGACGACGGCGTGCTCAACGGTTCGGCTTTGAGCATTGCATCCTTTAATAAAATTCTACCCGGCGTAGGTGGTGTTGGCGTTACTATCGCTACCGTATTTTTTGCGCTTTCGACAATTCTCGGCTGGGCGTATTACGGAGAGGTAAGTGTAGGCTATCTTTTCAATAAATCAAGAAAGGCAATTCTGATTTACCGTGTCGTTTACGTTGCATTCGTATTTGTGGGAACGGTGGGCAGTCTTGATTTGATATGGAGCATCTCCGAGACAATGAACGGACTTATGGCAATTCCCAACCTTATTGGTATCCTCGGACTTTCCAAGTACGTCGTGACTACGACCAAGGAGCGTTTTGCAACCAAGAAGAACGGATAGAAAAAGAGCAGTAAAAAACTCTTAGTTTTTTACTGCCCTTTTTATCATATAGGAAATAACCTCGCCGCTTTTACTTCAACACGCTTGGACAAAGGAAATTGTTGCTGAATTCGTGGTTTAGTCTGAATAAGCCCTGACCTCGTCTTTCGGGAAGCGAGAGATATATTTTTCCTCCGATTACGCTCATTGAAGCGCTTGGATTCATTCCTGCTTCGTTGAGTGCCGACAGAATTCTGTTGTACGAATTGTTGTCGTCGCATTCTATTATGAACTTGAATTCCGTACCGAAATATTTATGAAGGGGCATACAAAACTCAATACAGTATTCCTTCATTATTACACCACGTCGGTCGGGTTCTCCCTTTTTGCGAATAACACCCGAAAACGTTTGATAGTTGAGTATAACGCACTCCTTGTTTTCGTCGGTCATTTCACTTCTGCCCACGAGTGCGCACGGCATTCCACTTGTAGGACAGAGCCCGTTTTTCAGCTCTGCAGAGCGTCTGGCATAGCAATGCATTCCGTCTCCGTGGTCCTCGTAGAACATTCCGAAATTAGGAATGAGAACGGCGAAGCGACAATTTTTGAAATCATCGTAATGCTCTCCGAAAACAGCGCTTTCAAGAGTGACGATAACAGAGACGAGTCGCTTGTCTATTCTCTCGTAGAACTCGTTAACGGTAAGAAAATCGTTTTCCTCACAAAACATATCCGAGTACGGAGTTTCAGCGCTGATGGCTGTTATGAGCTCGTCAAGAGTGTGATAAACGGCTCCAACGTTCTTGAAATGCTGATTGTAAAGCGTGCTTATTTGAGGGTTGTTTTTTCTGTTCTCGTGGGTAAAGAGATTTTCGGGGTCATAAATAAGAATTGTTTTTCCAAGCCCCGTAAGGTAGCCGATTTCATAGTTTACCCAATCCGACACAAGAGAGTTTTCGGTTATGATAATTACGGCTGCATAGCAATCGAGCGCAGTTTCTATTTTCTCCTGAAATTCATCTCCACCCTCAAGGAAGTCTCTGTCACAAAGGGGATATATCTCTTTTTTAAGCATAGCCTCTCTTAAAGGGAAGAGGTACTTGTCGTTATCCTTGGAGGAGTGGGATATAAAAATACCGTAGTATTTCTTTTCTTCCTCTGCAAGCAATCTGGTTTCGAGATTGAATTTACCCTGCAGTTTTTCTCTTAATTCTAACATAAAAGCTCCAATCTCCCGAATTAAAGCGGGAATACGTAGTCGAGCGAATTTCCGACGTCAAGCGCTTCGTCGGGTATAACGACAGAGTTTGCGACAAGACCCGATGAAAAATACAGTCTGCGCTCCTCTTTGTCTATATGTACGCCCTTGCCATATATTTCAAGCCAATGTGACGGGTCCTCGGGCAGGTCGAACAGAGGCTCGGGATTTCGAGTGATAAAGTCGCCTTCAAGGAGCGCTAATATCATATAAACGGGACATTCATCGTTTTTTGTCGAAATGAAGCATTTGAAATACGTGCCCAGAATTTTATGTACGGGCATGAGAATTTCTATTGTAAGCTCAGCTCTTATTCCGGTCTGCTCTATCATTTCGTCATCGTATTTGACGTAGCTTTTTTTACCCGATATTACGTTTGGATAGTCAGCCACTCGGGAGTGGATTTCGCCCTTGTAGGGACTCATCTGAGGTGGTAAAAACTTTTCGTCTCCAAAGCTGACTACACGACAGCCCGAAACGAGCTTTTCAATAAGAAGCTCGTCAAATTCTTCGGGCGAGAGGCTTCTTGAATAGTACGATTGATAATAGTCGAGTGCATTTTCGAAGGCGTTTTCGTAAATATGGAATTTTAAGTGCAGACTTCTGTGAGCTATTCTTTTTGCTGCCTGTCTGTTTACAATCCGATTTTCGTAGTAGTTGTATTTGAGTACCTTGGTACAGAATTTTGACGAAAGAGTTGCCTTGAGCTGTGAGACGTCGTTCATAATGTCGAGCGCCTGTAAGGGCGTGCCCTGCAAGGATTGTGAGCTGATACAGTACGGAATTATGCTGTCCTTTATTCTTGAACGCATAATACCTATATAATACCAGAATTGCCCCATTGTGAAGGTGTTTTTCTTTTCAAAAAAGTCATCGTCAAAAAGCGCTATAAGGCAGGAACAGTTGCCAAATATATTCATATCCTCTGCGTTTTTGTTGCTTTCCTCCTCACTTATGGAAAGAGCAATATAGGCATAGCCTTCGTCGTCGAGCAGGCTTTTGATTTTGTCTGCTTCGTGAGCTGTGCTCGGGGTGTACAGCAGTACTATATGACCACAAAATTCGTTTATATCAAATTGCTTGTTCGATAAAAGCTCCATAGTCCACCTCTGTTTTTCGACAAATTATTACATTAATCTTACCATGTCGGGAGAAAAAAGTCAATAGCTTCAAAAAATGTGCTTTTTTCCATTGACTTTACGAAAAAACGAGTGTATAATTTTATCGTAATAAACTTAAGGCAGAGTTATAACGCTGTTACCAGAACACGCATCAACTCTGCGTTGACGTTTAAGGAGGAAAAGATATGGCAAAGCTTCGCATAATGTCTCAAAACCAATGGAACTACACCCTTAACAACGATTATTGGAAGGAGAAGGGTCTGGACTGCTCGTCTCTCGTAAGAATGAAGGGACACACAAAGGTGTTCCGTGATATAATGCCCGACATAGTTGGAGGTCAGGAGGTCAATAAGGATATGCAGCTCGATTTTATGGCTGACCTTATTGACGACGGAAATCCTTATACACTCATCTGGGGTAATATGACTCCCATATTCTATAAGGCTGAAAAGCTCGAGCTTTTAGCGCACGACTTCCTTCGCTATCCCGAAACGGTTGAAGGCTATGAAGGTTATTTCAACGATTCGTTCAGCAAGAATGCAAATCTTGCAGTGTTCAGAGAAAAGGAAAGCGGCAAGGTGTTCATCTTCGTTACCACACACCTTTGGTGGATGAACGGAGAAAACCCCGAGAGCGTCTGGTACCGTGCAGGCTCTTGCGAGGTCAGAAAAATGCAGATTGCTATGGCAATCGACCTTATTGAGAAGTATCAGAAAATATACGGAGAATGTCCGGTATTCCTCGTTGGCGACCTCAACGACCACTATAACTCTCTTGCTGTTCAGTATGCAATGAAGGAGAGAGGCTTCCTTCACGCTCACAACGTTGCAACCGAATATGCATCCGAGGACAACGGTTATTGCGCAACCTTCCGTGACAGCATCGGAGCTTGGGAGCACAGACCCTTTGAGGATGCAATCGACCATATACTCGTGAGAAATCTCGGCGACGTTGAGGTTAAACGCTTTGACAGATATATGACCGACGAGTATATCTATCTTTCAGACCACGCACCCGTATTTGTTGATGTGGAGATGTAAATGCTGACAGTAACAGACGTAAGAATTCATCCCGGAGACAGTGGATTTTTGGTAGATGACGGGACGACGTCAATACTATATGATACGGGCTTTGCCTTTACAGGCTATCAGCTTGGCGAGAGGGTAAAGGAAATTCTGGGCGTGAGGCCTCTTGATTATATATTTTTGACCCACTCACACTACGACCACTCACTTGGTGCACCCTATGTAAAAAGGCTTTACCCCGATTGCAAAATCGTGGCAGGCGAGTACGATGCAGCAGTCTTTAAGAAGCCGACGGCAAAAAATGCAATGCGAGAGCTTGACAGAAAGTATGCTCACACCTGTGGAATTGACAGCTACGAGGATTTGGTGGACGAGCTGACGGTTGATATAGTTGTCCAAGACGGTGAAAGCTTCAGAGCAGGAAGCTTTGACTTTGTGGCAATAAACCTGCCGGGTCACACAAAGAGCTCACTTGCCTACTATTCACCCTCAAGAAAGCTCCTTTTGTCCTGCGAATCGCTTGGGATTTTCGACGGTAAAAAGACGGTAATGCCCATATATCTGATTAGCTACGCTATGACGAGGCAGTCGATTTTGAAGGCAATGGAGCTTGATATAGATAACCTTCTCATTCCACACTTCGGGCTGATTGATAAAGAGACTACAAAAATTTATCTCGAGCAGTCGCTGATTGACACCGATAAAACGACGATGGAAATCAAGCGTCAGCTTGAAGAGGGAAAAACTAAGCAAGAGGTTTTGGGGTTTATTAAGAAAAAGTTTTACGACACTATTTTCGAGCCCTATTACCCGATAGACGCATTTGAATTAAATACGAGTATAATGATTGATGTTATAGAAAAGGAGATAGTAAATGTCTGAATTATTTGAAATTTTTATGGTAGTGCTTTTCGGCTTGTCATGGCCGATGAACGTAATTAAATCCTATAAAGTCAGAACTGCCAAGGGTAAGAGCCTTATGTTCCTCATCTTTATTTTCGTGGGTTACATATTCGGAATAGCAGCAAAGCTTTTAGCCGACAGCTTCAAGTGGTACGTGCTTTTCTTCTACGTACTCAACTTCCTTATGGTTTCGGCAGACCTTGTTCTTTATTTCAGAAACAGACACCTTGACAAGCTTAACGGAGAAAAATGATTATGAAAAGCTTTATTGATATTACGAGACAGCCCGACAGCGTGCTCTTTCAGTATGAGGACTCACCAATTCGTTTTGAAGAGCCCGACAGCAGAGAAGAGTCGAGCGACAAAATAGGCTTTGACAACGGCAAAATCACAATTTATCCCACCTCCCGTCCTCTCAAGAGAGTAAAGCTGAGATGGCGAGGCGATATGTCCGACGTACTGCTCGTTTACCGAGACGACGTTTCCCGTCATCTCGTTGAAAGTCCGTGGTCGGCAGTCACCCCTCAGGTGAATATGTATTGGTATTTCCATACCTATGACTCCGAGCGACTCAATTCCTTTGGCGTAAAGACGGGCGCAGCTGCCTTTGCTTATTTCCAGTGCGACTATTTTGGCATAACGCTTTGGCTCGACGTCAGAAACGGTGGTGCAGGCGTTCAGCTCAAGGAAGAGCTCCTTGCAGCCGAGCTTGTATGCGCTGAGGGTACGGGTGAGCACTATGCCGACGCCTGTCGCTTCTGCAGAATGCTTTGCGAAAAACCTAACCTTCCCGAAAAGCCTATTTTCGGAGTAAACAATTGGTATTGGGCTTATGGAGATATTTCTCACGAAAGTGTTATGGAAGAGTGCGACTATCTTATGGAGATGTGCAGTGAGACGGTCGAAAAGCCACATATGATTATAGACGATGGCTGGCAGTACAATCACTTCTTCTCAACGAGTGGCACCTATAACGGAGGACCTTGGCACAAGGGCAATCCCCGTTTTCCCGATATGGCTGAAACAGCCGAGGGAATACATAAGAAGGGCGCTCTTGCAGGTATATGGTTCAGACCCTTGCTCACGGCTCTCGAAGCGCCGAGAGAGGCTCAAAGCCCCGTTAACTCGGGAGGCTCAGGCTTTATACTTGACGCAACGCACCCCTGGACGCTCGAGAAGGTCGCAGAGGATACCTCACGTATTCGCTCTTGGGGCTACGACCTGATTAAGCACGATTTCACCACCTACGATAACTTCAATTATCCCCCTCATCCCGATGGAGATTGGCATTTTTACGATAGAACGAAAACCAATGCTCAGATGCTTACCACACTTTACAAGACAATCCAGACGGCAGCCAACGGAGCAAACGTAATCGGCTGTAACACAGTAAATCATCTTGTTGCAGGTATTCATCAATGTCAGCGCTCGGGTGGCGACACCTCGGGCAGAAGCTTTGAGATTACCAGAAAGCAGGGTGTCAAGAGCTTGGTGCGTTTGCCTCAGAACAATGCGTTTATGATGGTTGACATTGACTGCGCACCCTTTACCGAAAAGGTTTCTCACAGCCTCGGACTTGACTTTCTTGAAATGGCTGCAATTACGGGCACGGTTACTCTTGCTTCGGTTATCCCCAATTCGCTTTCTCCCGACTCAATGAAGAGGATAAAGGAAATATTCAAAATTGCTTCCCTCGGTGGCTTGAACGCAGTTCCTACCAAGTGGGTTGGACAAAACGTAATGTCCCGTTTCAAGACTCCTGACGGACGTGAATTCAACTACGATTGGTACAGAGAATACGACGGCGTAAGAAGCTTCTACACCTGGGAAAATTAAATTTAAGAGAGGTAAACGTTATGAAAAAAATAATACTTGTTGTTCTTGCCCTGTCCCTTGTCCTCGCTTCCTGCGTGGCAACAAAGGTTGACGAAGAAAAGCTCGACGACTTGAAAAACGAGGTAGCAGAAGAGCAAAAAGAGGCAATCGACCTTGTTGAAGGTGAGCTCCCCTGGATTGGCGAGCCTCAGGAAACACCTATGATTCCCGCTGATTTAATAATGAACGAAGCTCCCGAAATTGATGAGAGCGAGGTTGTAACACCCTCGGATATCATTCCCGATAAAAACGAGCTTCCCCTTTCAAAAATAATTCCCGAAGAAAACGAAACCCCTGCAATTCCACTTAACTGAGGTGTGTATTATGACAAAGCTGGTAATTAGTTTTGATACCGAGGATTACGTAAACCCCAAGGGTGCCGACGGAATACTCGATACAGCTCAGATGCTCAGAGCTCACGGCTACAAGGGCTGTTATAACGTTGTAGGCTGGCTTGCCGAGGCTCTCGTAAAATGGGGCAGGCAGGACGTAATAGACGAGCTGAAGCATCACGAAATAGAGAGCCACTCTCTTTGTCATTCCTACCACCCGACAATTAACGAGTACACAGACCTTGCCGATTTCGACGAGGCAATGGCGCTTTTCCGTGAAAAAGAGGACAAGGCGCTCGAAATTATCAAGGGTATCCTTGGCAACGATGCATTTTATGCAGCCTGCCCACCCGGTGACTCGGTTTCCTACGTAGCTCACTACGGCTATGCCGATATGGGTATTCCGATTTATGACGGCGACTTTATCTTTGACGCCAACAAGGGCAGACCTGTTTCGTATTGCAATATAAAATGCCTTGAATACAACAAGAGCTTCGATATCTTTTCAGAGCCCTTCTGTGATGAGAGCTATATTCTTGACTTGATAGAAGATATGGCGAAATATGAGGTTTATATATTCTATCATCATCCACAAAAGCACATCGTTACCACCTTTACCGACCTTCAGAATTTCAATGGTGAGAATATTCCGGGTGAGTATATCCTCAGCGATTTACTTTCCGACGAAGAGGTAGAACGTTTCAGAAAGAACTTCAACTTTTTCCTTGATACAATCAAGAAAGACCCTCGCTTTGAGGTGGTCGGTTATAAGGAGATTGCCCAAGCTTATCAAAACGACAACCGAGTTGTCACACCCGATATGATACCCGAGCTCAAAAGGGCACTCGACGAGGACTTTTTTCCCGTCACTACCCCCGACAGCCTCTCTCTTGCCGATATAATGCTTGCGTGCCGTGACTTTCTCAACGGCAAAGCCGAGCATAAATGCGAAAAGGTGTATGGATTTCTTGAAACGCCCTACGCAATTTCTCACCCCGTTAAGCTCACCAAGGATGAGCTCAGAGAAATGTCGGCTTCAATCGTTGACGGTGAGTTTCTCCCCACCTCGCTTTCGGCAAACAATAAGACTGTAGGTCCTGCCGATTGGCTGAGAGCTGCCCTCGACGTTCTGTCGGGTAAAAGCGACACCGTTGCCGTGCCTGACAAGTGGCAGATTAACCTCAACCAATTTCCAAAGCTTCGTGACTGTCAGCTCAAGGGCTCTTGGGTTCACGCAAAAAGCTTTGAGGACAAATACATTTCAAACAGACTGCGTTTACAGACGTGGACGATCAGTCTGCCAAAAAAATCAAACAGATTTATCTTTTAGTGATAGGATAGGACAGGACTTATATATATTCCTGTTCTATCTTTTTCTATTTGTTTTTATTTATATTATTCTTATTTACTGTTCGCAAACACGAACACGTGACTTTCGCAAGCACGAACACGAGACTTTTGCAAATGCGAACTCAAGACTTTCGCAAACACGAACACGCAACCGAGTTTTTCCACAGCTTTCCCACAGCTTTTCCACAAGTTATCCACAAGTTTTACACAGCTTTTCCACAATCATCGAGCAGCAGTTTCTTAACGTAAATTTTGTTTGCTCTTCCGATTCCCCTGTGCTCTCTTTCAATCAGATTTAATTCGTCAAGCTGTGACAAAAGTCTTGACGCCTTCGTCTTTTTGCAGTTAGTAACCTGCATAACGTCATTGAGCGTGAAAAAAATGTATAGCCTTCCTTGTTCATCCTTCCAGCCGTTCCTCTTCGACATTGACGCTCTGTTGAGCATAAACGCGTAAAGCATAATGCCGTCAATTGACAGCCCGTATTTTTTGCGCTCATAAAGTAATACTTTTGGGACCTTGATAAACGTAGAGTTAAATTTTTCATCTTCAAAACAATAAATCGTTTTCAATTCAATCCCTCCTTTCAATTACTATTATATACTGACATTGACTGACATACAATGACATCTACCTGACATCTTTTTGCAAAAGCAGAAGTATTCCGATTTTGCATGGGTAAAAATGTCAAAAACTATTGAAGAGGCCTTGGTTTTATGGTATAATAACCTCAAAGCGATGGCGTGGAAGCCATCGGCAAAGCAAGCTTTGCTATTAAAGACTTGCGTCTTTAACTTTGAGAACATTTTATCATTAAAACTGCCTTGTTGCGACAAGGCAACGGCTAACGCCTTTCAAGGTCTTGCGACCTTGGTTTTATGTTATAATAACCTCTAAAGCGATGGCGTGGAAGCCATCGGAAAACTTTGATTTGTGTCGGTTAAAAAGCATGACGCTTAAAGAAATTCGTCTTTATGATATGAAGAGGTGTGAGTGAAATAAAAAAGAATAATTTTTGTTCCTGACTTGACATGAGTAGGAATTTTGTCGAAAGATGTTGAAAAATAAATATAATTTGAAAGGAAGAATGTTAATATGGCAAATATTTGTGAAAAATGTGGAAAGAAAGTAGGCATACTTTCACCCGAACCTATGGAATTAAGCGAAGATAGGATTTTGTGTTATGCTTGTGCAGAACCTATTAGCAATAAATTAGATAATCTTCATTATATGAAAACAAAAGTTGAATTTGATTTACTTAAAGAAGAAATATTAGAAAAATGCAATGAACTCTATAACGACACAATAATAAAAGATATTGAAAAGAAAATAGAAAGAA
>JAZNRH010000087.1:0-51002 GCA_045590615.1 Eubacteriales bacterium | reverse complement strand
TCCATTTCTGCGGCGTGCTCATTTCGGGAAATGAGGTCATCAAATCCCGAAAGAGCCCAATTTACAAGAAGCTGTGGAAGAGATGCGATAATGATTATGGGTATAAGCAAGAGGAAAAGCAATGCACCGATAACGGTAAATACTTTCTTCCAAGGTATAACCTCAATGGCACCGATAATAGCCTGTGCATAGTTCTGTGAAGCAATACCTGTGGCGATTTTAACTATTCCGCCTACGACCTGAGCTCCGCGAGCCGCCTTCTGACCTGTGCTTTTTTGCTGCTCTGCCATTGTCCGCTTCACCTCTCTTGTATTCACCCTTACGCTTTAAGGGTTCTGTGTCTTTGGTGTAGTAGTTTTTCTTTCCTTTACGGTTTGCTGCCGCAGGATCGTATCTTCCAAATTTGTATTCGGGATTTACTCGTCTTTCAGTGGTACTCATATTGTTGTTTGCAACATAATGAGAATCACCACCGTGTTCTGAATACGATACACCTGAGTTGTTGACAACTGTACCGCCTCCACGAACGGAAGTAGTATTGTTTACATTAACACCAGTGTTACCACCCGAAACATTGCTTGAAGTTCTGTTTCCACCTGCGATTACTGTGCTTCTTCTGTCTGTTCTTCCGTTATCAGAGGATACATTGGAAGTATGTACATCCGAATCGCTGTTTACAGAGGAATTACCAACAGCGTTGTTATTAACGCTCCTGTTGTCGGAAGTTCTAAGGCTTCCTGATGTTCTGCTCATACCTTGAGTCTGAGGCATAACAGGAACTGTTACACCCTTTGAGCCTGTCTTAACAGCGGGAGCATTAACAGTTACACCACCTTGAACACCACTGTTGTTATTAACAACGGACTGATTTGTATGAGGCTGAGAAGATACGGGAGGTGCAGGTATATTTGTCCTTCCACCCGATGTATTCCTTGACAGCGGAGGACGGGACGTATTCTGTGTCCTTTGCTGATTTGAGGAATGAGTATCTCTGCCGCCGTCGTGTGAAGATGAACTGCTTCTGTCGGTTGTATGAGCTGTATTAGGTCTTGCACCCGGAATTGATGCAGCATTTCTTGCGGCATTCTGTACCTGCGTCTGATTGACAGTGATATTACCGCCGTTGCCTGTAGGCTTATTATTCCTTGCAGGTGTAGAAGGAGTATTTCTGCCGGAAGTTTCACGACTCGAATTGTCTGTTCTCGAATTGCTTCTGCTATCGGAATTTGAGCTGTTATTATTTGTGTATCTGCTGTTATTTGTTGCATTGTTAGCTTGTCTGTTTGCAGTATTGCCTGCAGGAGTATTAATCTTAGTAGTTCTGCTTTGATTGTTTACAGATACATTTACGTTCGCATCACCGGGATTCGCATTACCGCCGTTATTTGACGGAGGAGGATTAGTGTTACGAGGTCTTGAGCCTCCACCGCTTGGGCTTCCACCGCCGTGGTTGTGGTTATGATTACTGCTGCCACCTGAACGGTTACCACCGCCGGAGCCACCCTTCATACCGCCCATATTCTTGCCCACAAGGGATGCAAGAGTTCTCACCACAACAAGTGTCATACCGCCGGGGAATCTTACACCTACGCTGTTGCTTGTCTGTGCAGGGTTAAGTCCGATTTTCGCTATATGTGCATCGATCTTTCTTGCTACTCTTGTGAGTGCCATTACGAATACCAGCCATACAATAATATTTGACGCCCACATATTAACCATTGCGTTCATTATGAGCTTTAAGAAGATGATATTCATAATGAGCATAAGGTTCATAGAGCCGTACATTCTGCACCAGCCCTTGAATATGTCGTTGGTATTCTTACTTCCGCCCATAGCAAAAGCGAGAGGTGCCATAAATGTGAGAACACAGGCTATGACATATCTCTCGCCTATATCAAAGAACAGCTTTATGAGTTGAATAATGAGAATAATACTTACGATTATCGCTATAAGCCAGCTTACACCGCCTGCAGCCGAGAACATCAGGCTTGACGGTGGAGAGAAAGCAAAGCTTCTCGGGATATTAAGGTATGCAACGACTGTTCCTGTCATCTTGGTACACATTTCGCATATCTGAGGAGATGCAAGGAGGAGAAAGCTGAAAGCAAAGGTACGCATAAAAAGAAGCTTCGGATCTTCACCCTCAAAGCCTGCTCCCGACATTATGCTTTTTAATAGTTGGAATACAAGATTTCCAAGCAAAAGTGCCCATCCGAGAGCGAGAATGATTTCGGAAATGTCATTTACGATAGGAGCTGCCTTTCGGAAATAGTCCATATCCATCGTCATAACGTCGATAATATCGCCGAACACATAGTCTGCCATATCTTCGATAAGACCGTATATCCACTCTATCAGCCCCTTCATAATGGGTTCAAGCAAAAGACAGCACCCCCTTTATTTAGTTATTTTGTATTTCATTTTTACGGCTTAATAGTCGCAAGTCCGTCGAGAAGCGGTCTTACATAAGCAAGGAATGCACCAATGCCGTTGATAATAGCCCAAGCAATCCAGATACGCTTGAGCCAGTCAACACTCTGGTCTACCTTTTGCTGATTGTTTGAAAGCTTCATACCTACAACGCACACGGTAGTCATAAGAGCCGCAAGGACGGTACTTATTCCTGCAATATGATTGTAGACGTCAACGATAATTCTGTCGGCAACTACCCACATATCATCTACGGCAAATACATTTATTGCAAACAGCGGTACAAGTGCCACAATGAACGGTAGCGTCTGACAACAGAACTTCATAATTTTGTTTTTCATATAAAGCATCGCATCCTTTCTTAAAATGGTTGTGGGCTGCCTTTTACGACAGCCCACGGGAAATGGAGTTTAATAGCCGGTTTTCGGCATTTCGATATAGGTATAGCTGTAAACCTTTGTAACGAAACGGGAAATGGTTGTTATCCACTGACCGTTGTATACACCGCCGACATCAGCAGTATTTACAAAGCTGGAACCATTTGCAAGTCCCTTAACGGAACGTGCATAAAGGTAAGGAGTTTCAACCTGTGCAAAACCTGCTCTGACGCTTCCGAATACATACATAATTTCTGTGATGTACTCGTTATCCGCAAGACCGAGAGCGATGTTTGATACATCAATTACATAGTTCTTGCTTGTAGAAAGGTTGTCGTTTATTGTGCGGTATTCACCGTTAGAAAGGTTGGTAAGATACACTATTTTGTAGGACAGATTCTGATTGAATGTACCTGTCACTATCTTTTCGGCACGGATAGCCGAAGGAAGTGTATCACGGAAGTAGAAGCTGTCAAGAGATACGCTTGAAGTGTTTGCGATATTCTTGAAGCTGTAAACAATGGGGTTATTGGGCATTACTTCGTTGTAGCCGTATTTAGTTACTGATACACCAACAGATACCGACTTATTAAGCACCTCGAAGGTCATAATCTGACCGTTAAACTCAAGGTGTGCTGTCATAAGAGTTCCATTGGGTGTGTAATAAGTAGGAGCTACCGTCTCACGCATTGTATAAAGACCGAGAGGAAGAGGCTTTGATGCAGCTCTGCCGTTCTTGTCTGTCTTAATGGTGTCAACGATATTTCCTGCCTTGTCGTAGATTTCAAATACAGCACCTTCAAGAAGTGAGCCTGCGGGAAGTCCGTTAATGGGGTTATCGTCTGCAGATTTCTTTACCACCTGAATCTGTGCCTGAATGGGAGTGTTGTACCAAGTGATAGATGAGGTGTGCCCGTATTCAACGTAGAAGGTCTTAACCTCGTTATCAAGCACATAGCCGTTAGGAACTGCAATCTCACGGATGTAATACTTACCGTCTTCAAATTCGTTATTGTCGGTATATACATATCCGTTCTGATCGGAAACGTACTGTGCAAGAGGTCTGCCGTAGCGATCTGAGATAAGGAATGTTACACCGCTTATACCTTTACCTGTTGTGGAATCCACCTTATGAATGAGGAAGGAGGAGTTCTTTCTGTTTGTAATGGTAACACGGGTAATTTCACCGTCTGTTACTTCAACATCGTGGGGTTCTGCATCAAGAATGTAATCGTCTGCCGCTTTGGTTTCAACAATCGTGTACCAACCGTTAGGAAGATCATCAATGTTGATAACACCGCTTGCGTTTGTAGTGTATGTACCGATTCTCTTGCCGTTCATGTACTCAACTTCAAACTTAACACCCTTGATAGGCTGTCTTGTTTCTTCGTCAAGCTTTGTAATTCTGATACCGCCGAGAGCTTCATTAAGGAATGTAAGCTCGTGTGTCTGTCCTGACTTTACCTTAACTGTCTGAGGTGCACCGTCAAGAGTGTATCCATCGGGAGCAGTTACCTCTGTTACAACATAGGTGTCGGGAGCAAGACCTGTCAAGTGAATAATACCGTTTCTGTTTGTGGTATATCTGCCGTTTGCGTTACCTACAACAGTTCCTTCGCTGTTTGTAATCTTGAATACAGCGCCGTAAAGCGGCTCACCTGTAGCCTTATCAAGCTTTGTAATAATAAGCCCGCCTTCGGGAGAGTTGTAGAATGTGAGGTTATGGATCTTACCTGATACTACATTTATTGTCTGAGGCTCACCGCTGATAGCATATCCTGCAGGGGCTTCAACTTCAGTAATAACATAAGTTCCGGGAGTAAGTCCGTTTACTTTGATATTACCGTAAATATCTGTTGTATATCTGCCGTTTGAATTTCCTACAACAGCACCTGTGCTGTCGGTTATCTCAAATACTGCTCCGTAAAGAGGTTCTTTGGTTTCCTTATCAAGCTTTGTAATGATAAGTCCGCTGCTTGGCTTGTTGTAGAATGTAAGAGTCTGCGTATCATCTGCATCAATCTTAACAGTCTTTGAAACAGTGTCGATTACATATCCATCGGGAGCCTTGGTTTCGGTAACAACTACCGTTGTGCCTGCTTCGATGTTTGTAATGTGTATCTGACCCAATTCATCTGTTGTATAAATTCCGTTAGAGGATACTGCACCGTTTTCTGTGGGGATAAATTTTCCGTCAGATGTGGTAACTGTAAACTCTGCACCGGAGAGTGGCTGTTTTGTGATACTGTCAAGCTTACGGATAATGAGTCCGCCGTCCTTTTCATTTTCAAAGGTAACGGTGATTACATCCTGTTCCTTGCCTGTGATATACACAGTTTCGGGAGCGTCGCTTATTATATAACCGTCGGGAGCCTTTGTTTCCTCGATTACATAAGTACCTGCTTCAAGTCTTGTGATAACGATTGTACCGTTTGCAGAAGTTGTATACTCTCCGATAACAGTACCGCCGCTGCCGCTTGTTCCGGAGAGGTATCTAACTTGGAACTTTGCTCCCTGAAGAACCTTTCCTGTATCGGCATCAACCTTCTTGATAACAAGTCCTGAAAGCGGAACGTTCTCAAAGGTGATTTCCTTATCTTCGCCGCCCTTGATGTAGATTTCCTGTGCCTCGTTTGAAAGCACATATCCGTCGGGAGCTGCAGTTTCGGTTATCTTATACCAGCCGTCGTTGAGATTATACATCTTAAACTGTCCGTTCTCATCGGTGGTAAATGTGCCGAGATGGTTTACTTCACCTGTAAAGGTATTATTGCTTGCGTAAACTACGCTGAACTTCGCATTTTTAAGGGGATCCTTTGTAATGCTGTCAATCTTGTTTACTGTAAGGGATGGCTTCTGATAATTTTCAAATCTTATAACCGATGTTCTATTTGGAACAAGAGTTACAAGCTTGGGTTCAGAGTCAAGCAGATAATCGTTGGGAACACTCTTTTCAATAACCTCGTAAATACCGGGGTTAAGGTGAGAAAGAAGTGATTCGCCGTTTTGGTCTGTAACTACCGTGTTTTCGGTACTGCCATCCGCAAGTCTTACAAGGAAGCCAACACCTGCGATTGGTTTGCCAGTTTCTGCATCGGTCTTTACTATCTTAAGGCTGGGCTTTTCTTCGTTGAGAACAACTACCTGAGATTCCTTACCTGCAAATAGTTCAACGTGGTATTCTGTTTCGTTGAGTACATAGTTTGTAGGTGCTTTAATCTCCTTAACCGAGTAAACGCCGGGTTCAAGATTGTCGATTACGATATTACCGTCAATGTCTGTAATTCTGTCAAGGTAATTGCTTCCGTCTTCAATCTTTGCGATACGGAATGTTGCTCCCGACAGGTATTTGTCATTGTACTTATCGTACTTAATAACTCTTATTGACGGCTTCTTTGTATTGGTGAACACAAATGTTGCATATTCGTTACCCTCGACCTTGACTGTGCGTTCTGCATTGTCAATGAGGTATCCTTCAGGTGCTTTTGTCTCGGTAACTGTATATGTACCTTCTTCAAGTCTGTCAAGCTTTATCTCGCCGTTCTGGTCTGTGGTGTATTCCTTTTCGTAAGTGCCGCCGACCTGCTTGAACTTGAATGTAGCGTTTACAAGAGGCTTCATTGTCTGTGAGTCGAGCTTCACAAGACGCATATACGGCTTCTGGTCGTTAAGGAACACGAGAACTGCTGTGTCAAGGCTGTCTTCCTTAACCTCAATGGACTGAGGTGTGGAGTTTACGATATGGTCATCGTCTGTGGCAATTTCCTTGACTGTGTATGTACCTGTTTTAAGGTCAAACAGTTCAATGATACCGTTCTCGTTTGTTGTATATGTGCCGATGAGAGTGGTATCGAGGTACACCTCAAAGGAAGTACCTGCCATAAATTCACCTGTAAGGCTGTCATACTTCTTGACAGTCAGGCTCGGCTTTCTTGAGTTCTCGATTGTAAGCTCGTTTGTTTTGCCTGCCGATGCTGTAAGGTGATAAAGCTCACTGTTTAACAGATAGCCCTCGGGAGCAGTGATTTCCTGAACGGTATATACACCTTCGTCAATTTCGGAAAGGAGTATTTCGCCGTTTTTATCGGTAGTTTTCTCCCATACATCGTTACCCGAAAGATTTACAATACGAACTACAGCACCCTCAAGCTTTTCACCAGTGTGCTTATCAATCTTTGTTATCTTGATGCTTGGCTTTACTGTGTTTGTAAAGACAAAGGTTGCGGATTCGTTGCCTTTTACTTCAACTGTTCTTGAAGAATTATCTGCAATATATCCGTCAGGTGCCTTTGTTTCTTTTACAACGTATGTTCCGACTTCAAGCTCGCTGAGTGAGATTTCGCCGTTTCTGTCTGTTGTAAATTCCTTTGTGAAGCTGCCGTCGGTTTTCTTAACTTCAAAGACTACATCGGAAAGGGGTTCAAGAGTTGTGCTGTCAAGCTTTACAAGTCTTATATACGGCTTCTGATCATTGAGGAAAACAAGCATTGCGGTATCACCGCTGTTTTCGTCAATCTCTATCTGCTGGGGAGTGGAGTTTACGATATGCTCGTTATCAACCGCTACTTCCTTTACAAGATATGTGCCTGTTTTAAGGTCACGAAGATTGATTTCGCCGTTTATATTTGTAGTGTAAGTGCCAACAAGTCTTGCATCACGGTACACTTCAAATACAGCACCCGAAAGTGGCTCGTTTGTCTTACTGTCAAGCTTTATGATTGTAAGGCTTGGCTTTATGGTGTTTTCAACAGTAAGTGTGCTGTCTTTGCCCTCGAAAAGCTCAACATGATAAAGGGTATCATTAAGCTGATAGCCTTCGGGAGCAGAGATTTCCTGTACAGTGTAAATGCCAACGTCAAGACCGTCAATTTCAATAACGCCGTTTCTGTCGGTAACTCTGTCATAGTAGCGTGTAGCGTCGCCAACCTTTGCTATACGGAAGGCTGCACCATAAAGGGTATCACCGTTATCCGAGTCAACCTTAGTTATTTTAAGTGACGGTTTTCTGTAGTTCTTAAACACAAGCTGAACATTACCGTCTTCAGTTGCTTCAAAGACCTTTACTTCGGTATTTCTTACATAACCTTCGGGAGCTGATATTTCGGAAACCGAATATACACCGGGATTAAGGTCTGAAAGTGTGATTTCACCGTCTCTGTCTGTTGTAAGCTCGTTAAGATAGGTTACATTCACGCCTTCAATCTTAAAGGTTGCTCCATAGAGTTCATCACCTGTGTCAGCATCAATCTTCTTGATGCTGATGCCGGGCTTTGTGGGATTGAAGAATGTAAGTGTTGCAGTTTTGCCGGGCTCAAGTTCAATAGACTGCGGTGCATCCTGAAGCACATATCCGCTTGATGTTCTTGTTTCCTTGACCGTATATGTGCCGGGATCAAGGTTTGTAAGCTCTACAAGTCCGTCAGCATCGGTGGTGTAGTTGCCGATAAGCTTTGTGTCCTTGTATACTGCAAATCTTGTATTCTTTATGGGCTTTAAGGTCTGAGTGTCAAGCTTCTCAATTATGAGAGTAGGCTTCTTTGAGTTTGTAAGTACAAGAATAGGATCGTTTTCCACTGCGGGATCGTAAGGGTTGATATATATTCCGTGTCTTTCTGTATCAAGAATATATCCAGCAGGTGCAGCAACCTCTTCGACCTCATAGTAGCCTTCGGAAAGTTCAGACACATAGGCATAACCTGCGGAATTGGTTGTTACCGTTGTTACAAGTCTGCCGTCTCTGTAAACCTTGAAGGATACATCTTCAAGAGGTATATTTGTGTCCTTATCTTTCTTAATGAGTACAAACGAGGGAGTTCTCACATTTTCAAAGGTGAGAGTAATATCGCTCTTGCCATCCCATTTGAAAGTCTGTACGTCATTGCTCTTTTCGTATCCTACGGGTGCTTTAAGCTCATACGCCTTATATGTACCGTAAGGAAGTGCATCGCCCTGAAGCTCAATACATCCGTTATGACCTGTGTAAAGGTCGGTCTTGTAACTGCCGTCTGTCTGCTCGATTCTGAAAGAAGCACCGAGAAGCGGATTCCCGTTTTGTGCATCAACCTTGCGTATGCGAAGTATTCTTTCGCTGAGGTTCTTAACGCTCACAGTTGTTGTAGTTCCTGCAAGAACGTTGACGGTTACATCTTCAGCCTTGATATATCCCGCGGGAGCCTGTGTTTCGGAAAGAGTATAGGTAATTGTAGGATCAAGATATTCCCATACAATCTGACCTGTGCTGTCGCTTGTTCCTTCGTATGTTTTGCCATTAGAGCCTGTCAGCTTGAATATTGCACCCTGTAAGGGATTTCCCATACCGTCAACCTTGTTTACAACAAGTCTGCCGTAGGGAGATGTAACTGTATCCCATTTCATTGTACCTGTGCAGGACATAGGAGCATACATCGGGTCTGCAATTATAAAGCTCTGTTCTGTGTCTGTCTGGTTATTGGCAAAGTATATGTTGAACTGTGTAATTGTTGCGTTTGCCTGGAATGTAATGTTTCCGCTTTTAGGTGTATTTCTCACGGGAATACATACCTTGAAATCACCGGCATATTCCATTCCGTTTTCATTCATGTTTGTTACTTCGTTTTCAGGAGTGGGAACTGTCCAATAAGTCTTACCCGAAGCAGTCCAGGATACCAGCTGTTCGTTATCGAGATTTGTAACTATTGTGCCTGTGGGAGCGTTTGCAAGGTGAAGATTTATGGAGTAGTTATTCTTGTAGGTTGAGGTTGCGGAAGAAGCAACAAAGGTGCGTGTGTAGTATTCAACACCACCGATTGTTTCCTTTTCAATGCCGTACATGCCGTTCTGTTCAGCACCTATAAGACCGTTTGCGTCTTCGATATTAAGAACGTTTCCTGCCTCGGTTCTTCCAAGTCGTATATGCATACCTGCATTTAAGGGCTTAGTCCAGAAGGATGCATTGTAAAGGATAATTTTAAGTGCTTCATATGCTCTTATTGCTGAAGGATCGTCTGTGGGAATGAGAAGTGTATCACGTCCGCTGTCCCATTGTGTTCCTTCGATTCTGAGCTGACCGAGAGTAGTCCATACTGCCGCCTGTGTTGCTGCTACGTACTCCTCACGGGTAAGATTTGCAATAAGAGGATTATCTACCTTGTTAATGGAGATAAAATCCTCAAGGCTTCTCTGAGGATAACCGTTGGCAAATGCACCTATCGTCTGAGGAGTTGTGGTGTATTTACCCGTAATGGTTATCTTCTTTGTTTCCGAGGGTTTTGCAAGTCCCCAGTTGATACAGTATGCAGGTCCCTGAATACCTGTATCACTTGTATATGTCCACGACTGTCCCTGAAGCTTTGTGCCGCCAACAGTTTCGAGGATATAGTGGGTTTCGTTAAGCTTAATTGTTACTGTCTGTGCTTTTCCGTCACTTAATGTTTCTGCACTTACGGGCATTATGGGAATGACGGAGAGGAGAGTAATAAGGGCAAGCAACAGAGCGATTATCTGCTTGCCTGAACTTTTTGCTGTAGACATTTTTATGTCCTCCTTCTTGTAATAAAAAAAGCAGACCGTTTTTTTCAGTCTGCTTAAAGTTTATATTAGGTTAATCTGCCGTACTTCCGGGTACGAGCAGTTCTTTGGCAAATTCCGTTTTTTCTTTGGTTGTGTCAATTCTTGGATAGTTAGTAGTAAAGAGTGATTCATCGGTTCGTGCTACATCATAATAGCTTACGTCGATTATCTGCCATCTGCCGTCAATGTAGACTTCATTCCAAGCGTGAGTTGCATCCTTGATGGTTACGCAGGGAATATCGACTCTTTGACAGAGATAGATAAAAGCATTTGCATAAGTTCCGCAGATGCCGTTTACGGGAGTATCTGATGTAAACACATCATTTATTCCTGCCACATTTTCATCCTTGTAAACTATGCGGTCAGCGATGTATGTCGCTATTGCTTTAACCGTTTCCTTTTCGGAAAGGGTTGCTATACTTCCGACAAACTCATCCGTTGCCTTATTCGCACTTTCATACTTGGGGTTGACCTGTACCTTTAGGATTCGGTAACCGGGGTACTCATACAGATTCTTTACAGTGGGTTCTGCACCGAAGCTGTAGGTGTAATATCCCGAAAGAACATTCGCTACCGATTTCATTGCAGTATCGGTCTTGCCGGGAGTTGTGAAAGTGAACTCAGTATCTACATAGTGAGCATAGCTGTATGACGGGTTATATCCATCCTTATCTGCACCGACAACGATTGCTTTTGTATCTGCTACCGTCTGCCGCATAGTGTTGTATGCTTCCTTTGTGTAGATGTCATTGAATATTCCTTGATTAGCATTTGCCGAAAAATCCTCTTTTGAAGACGATGTGCCGTCAATGACTATATCGGGAGTTACTACAGGTGTTTCTTCGGGGATTTCCTCTTTCTTTGGAATCTCCATATGTACGCTGTTCGTTTCCTCGATATATTCGATATCAGCGCCAAACAAGGCGGCTGCATCACGAAGCTTCACGTAGTTATTGCCGTTTATGTTATATGCAAAAAGCTCCGTTTGTTCTCCGTTTAAGAAAAATATTTGTGATGTTATCTGTGCAAGAACGCCGGAATTTGCCATTACTGCCGTTCCGCTGAAAAATACCGCACCGCAGAGTAAACCTAACAAGAAATATGTGTACTTCCTCATTTTGATTTCTCCTTTAGTTTGGTTAAAATTGTGTTTGACGCTGATTGCTTCTTAATCCACCTGTTCAGCCTTAACGCACCATCTGTAGTAGTCCGACTGGTTCTTGACGCAGGTGATAAGGGTGATGATGTTGTCGCTTGTGTTCTGAAGGTCTGAGGTATCATCTACTGAGATTTTTTCAATGCTATACACCTCATACTTTCGTGTGCCAAGCTTTGTCGTGAGTTTTATAGTAGCACCAAGGTCAAGCTCATGAATATCCGAGAAGTATGCTCCCGTACCTCTGTTATGAGAAGCAAGGCACACATTGCCGTCCCAGATTGAAGTTTCCTTGAAGTGTCCTACACCTTTGGAAAGTACCGAATTTGTCGTACCCTCATAAACCTTTACAGAAAGGTCAATGTCGGGAATAGACAACTTTGCGATATATCCACCTGTGTAGTACATATCATCATCAACTTCCGTGAATGCATCGTAGGTGTAGTAATCCTCGTAAATATCCGTATCAATGTTACCCGGGATAATAGTCACGCCATTACCGTTTGTTACGGATGAATTCGGAACTGTACTTGTAACCGTCACCATCGGCTGACCTGTAATGCCGCTAACCGATACGGGAGCCTGCGGTGTTTCGGTGTAGTAGGATGCAAGATTGGGAGTGAGTGGTTCGCCACTTCCGCGAAGGTTACTTGTATGACTTCCGAAAGCGGGAGGAATAAGGGCGCTGTTCTTACTTATATCAACCGCTGTTCGATTAATATTGTTACCAACCGTAACAACGTCTACTGATGTTGGTGTGCCGAACAGTGCCTGAGTTGGCGGTGCTACCGTGTAATCCGCAGCAAATGCGGGGATTGCAAGCACGCACACAAGTCCGAGAGAGAGAAATAAAACTATCTTTTTCATCTTAGTATCCCTTTCTCTTTTTACGGATAAGTCTGTAAATAGCATATCCGCCTGCACCAAGTGCTGCCGCACCTGCAACTGAACCTGCTACTATACCTGCAGTCTTTGCTTTCTTTTCTGCAGAAGTATCCTTTTTATCATTTGTTTTGTCTATGTCAATCATAGGCTCGTTTGTCTCCTTGTTTTCCTTAAATACCGCTGTATATGTAACGGTATCGTTTATGACTTTCGTAACTGTTCCTTTGTAATCGGCACTTGCGGTATATCCGTTTACATAGGTCTTTGTTTCTGTTCCCGTGTAGATCGCATTCGCAGTGTATCTTATTGCAACGTCTGTACCGCTTATGGTTTCATCTGCTGCCGTTACCCATTCGATATTGGCAAGAGTAAGAGTTGTGCCATCCTTGTCAATAGTCTTGGGTACAAGAGAAGTATCTGCTGATGCAAGGTTGGGATAGCTTCTTTCTTCCGTTACCGTGAACTTACGGCTGGAATATCCTGCAGGGGTAAGCTCAAGGGTAGAATGATCGAATGCGAGAACTCCGATGTAACCGTCTTCGGTTGATACTTCGATAGTAGGTGAGAAAAGTGCAATTACCGCCTCTGCGTCATTTGTTGAGGTATGGTAATTAATATTTTCCACGTATTCCTTAGTATCTTCTTCAGAATTGTCTACAACCTTCATTTCTTCAAAGACATACTCTACATCACTTTCTGTAAAGGCTTCTTTGGGAATAAGGCTTTCATCACTACCTTTTGGAAGAACATACACCTTCTCAATTATTTTGTAGTTGTCGGCGGTACCCATGATAACCTCGTTAGGTACGAGGACATCGCTTGCAAGAACGTTTACTGTCAGCATAAGTAATGCCATAAGAATTACTGCGAATGATTTTACTGATTTCATTTCTTTCAGCTCCTTTTCAAAATTTTGCTTTTGTGATAAGTGTAATTTAACGAAACATTTCTATTCACCATCCTTTACGGAGAAAAGAACCGCAAGCCGGTCAGTAAGAACCGTATCATTTCTGCCGCATATATTTATCCTCGAACTCAAGTTTTGCGAGTCTCTCGGGACTTTATCGAGTAATATTATGTAACTATCGTCTATCTCCCGGCTCCAGAACTTATCGTTCAAGAAATATTTCATTTTTCCTATGTGCCAACTGTCCGAAAAGCACTTGCACACCTTGAGGTCACACTCTCTGAAAAGCTTCATCTTCTCTTCGTCATAGCACTCGTTATATGACAGAAGCTTTCCCTTAGAGGATATGTTGAATGGTGTTCCAAAATCGTATACCACAGCCTTACTTGTCTTTCTTATCCTTGCAATGTCGATGTCAGAATGAACGATATATGTAACGCCTTTTGTCTTTGCAAATCTGAGATTTCCTGTTCCCGAAAAGTCAATTGCCTTGACGTTTCCATTCTGGGTAATGGAAATATATCCTGCGGTATTTATGACCTCGTTTGTAACACCGCATCCGTGAGTAAAGCCGAGAATACCAATCGAAATACATTTCTTTTCGGGGAGTATAGGCTTTGTAACCTCACCGGGTTCATCGTATACATTAACCTCGTAATCGTATATGTAGCCTTTCTTGATAACGTCGGCGAAGTATTCCTCATCAAGTCTTGAACCTTCATAAATAATGTCGGTTATACCGTAAACATTTTTATATTCGGATATCTGGTCTTCGATATACTGGTTGCGATAACCCGGAAAAACAATGACGATTCTGATATTAGGCTCAATCTGTCGAATGCGCTGAAACAGTTTCTTTCTGTCCGTACCTAAAAGCAAAGCATCAGCAATTACAAGTACATCAACATTTGCATCAAGAGAATCAAATCTGTCGATAAAATCATCGGTGTTTTCGAAGTTCTCATCAACAATGCGGATGTTGTTTCTTGCGAAAACTATAGCAAGATCTGCACTGTACTTTATTTTGCCGAGCCATATTACTACGTTAATCACACAGTACCAACTCCTTTCTGTATTCTTCTTTTACATTGCCGTTTTTGTCGGTAATGTTTTCTAAAATTTTGTGTGCCGTTTCGAGTGCTTTTTCGGTGTCCTTGCGGTCGTGTTTATAAAAGGCATGAAGAAGGATTATTTCACCGTTCTTTTCGTAAAAGATGATTCTCATCATTCTTTCCGCTGCCTTTACTCTTATTTCATACATCTGTCTGTATCTTTCCATTGAAAAGTGCTTGATATAAGGCTCGACAAAGCCGTTTCTTTCATCCATTATGTAGCTTAGCTGAAACATAAACTTTGCTTTTATCTTGCCATTCAAGTTGTCAATGAATTTCTGAACTGGACAAGTGTTTTCTTTTTTGTATGCGTATAGTTTCCTCATTGGTTTCCTTCTTTCAAAAAGTCTCTGTAATGTGCCAATGCCTTAAGAATGTATTCCTCGGTTTCTTTAGGGGAGATGATACTACGGGGGATATATTTTCTTAAAGACTCGGCTTTGAATGTAATCTTTTCTGCCTGATTTGGTTTTCTTTCGCACATAATTTCAAGGATCTTATCTGCATCAAGTTTGCCGTCTTTTGAAAACTGCTTCATTTTAAGTGCTTGTGCAAGAGAAGGGGTTGCTTCCTCACATTTTATAGTATCGAGAAGAAGCTCTTGTTCTGCTCCCGAGAGATACGACAGTTCAACTGCAGGACGAAAACCTATTTTTTCTTCGTCTACCATATCAAGCAGAGCAGGTATAAGGTTAGTGAGGCGAATATATCGCTGAATTTGTGCTCGGCTATTGCCACTCATCTCAGCAAGTTTTTCATCACTTCTCAACTTTGTCTCCATTGGAGACGAAGTTATATCGGTGCGTTTACCTTGCCGTTTTAGAGCATCCATTCTCATCTTGTATGAAAAGGCTAGCTCGCTTGGAAGTAACTTTGTACGCTGAAAGTTTGATTCTACCATCATAACAACAGCTTCATCATAGCCAATATCAAGAATTACGGATTTGAGAGTTTCAATCTCGGCAAGCTCACAGGCTTTTCTTCGTCTGTGTCCTGCCACAATTTCATATCTGCCGTCTGCTTTCTTTCGAAGTATGGCAGGTTCTATAACGCCGTTCTCCTTGATGCTCTCGACAAGCTTGTACATATCCTCATCAATACGAACCTTAAACGGATGATTTGGAGCATCGTCGATTTCCGATAGAGGTATGTCCATTATCTTGGGGCGTTTTGATTCGTTACGGCTTGACTCACTTGAAAACAGTTCGTTGTATCCCGTAAGCCCTAAATCAATTCTATTTCCTTTCAATTCCTTCAACCTCCCTTGAGAATCTATCGTATGCTATAGCAACCTTGTTGTGTTGTCCACGTGTAAAAATGCTTTTTCCTTCATTACTGCACTCCTGGACAGTGACTGAAGCCGGAATTTCAGAAAAGAATAAGTGTAATCCGCTGCTGAATGTCTCATGCAGTAAATTGTCTATCATCCGTGCATTCCTTGTTCGCTTATCCACCATTGTGAGAAGTATTCCGTCTATCCTAAGCTCAGGATTAATGTCCTGCTTTGTTTTTGCTATGGAGTACATCAATAAATCAAGACCTTTGGCAGACAGGTAATTTGCCTGTGTCGGAATGATTACACTATCGGCGGCCGCAAGTGCATTGATTGTCATAAGTCCAAGTGACGGCATGCAATCGATGATTATGTAGTCATAAAGTGGCAGATATTCCTGTAGGCTTTTCTTAAGTACGAGTTCACGTTCTTTCAGACCTACAAGGCTGATTTCGATACCTGAAAGTTCTATGTTGGCGGGAATGAAATCTACACCTTCATCGTGCTTGAAAGTAAAGAAGTGCGGGACGAAATAGTTTTTCTCTATTGCGTTTTGCATAAGCTTCGAAAGGGTATTCTTTATCGTATCCGGATTCTTGATTCCGAGACTTATGGTAAGGCTTCCTTGAGGATCGGCATCGACAAGTAAAACCTTTTTACCGAGTCTTACAAGACCGACTCCTAAATTTAAAGTTGTAGTTGTTTTGGCAACTCCGCCTTTTTGATTTGCGATTGCTATTACTTTTGCTTCACTCATAATTGCTCCTCCTGTGTATTGAATTTGTATATGAAACACGGTGCTTTTCGAAAACAGAGAGTTAAATTTGAATTTTGAAGTGATTTAATCCTGCAACAACCGTGTTCACATTTCGGTATACAATCATTTGGAAGAAGCCACCCGAATGTAAGGAAATACACCGTAAGGAAAATCCCCATAAACGCAAAAAAAGACTTGAAAACGTAATGTTTTCAAGTCTTTTTGTGGCTCCCCCTGCTGGGCTCGAACCAGCGACATCATGATTAACAGTCATGCGCTCTACCGACTGAGCTAAGGAGGAATATTGTGGAAAATCAGCATTTATTTTTGACTCCTCTTTAGCAGCTAATTTTCCGGTTTATTTGCTTTCAATCGCTCTACCGACTGAGCTAAGGAGGAATATAAAAGTCAGCGACGACCTATCTTCCCGGGCAGCTTCCCACCAAGTATTGTCGGCATAGTTGAGCTTAACTACTGTGTTCGGAATGGGAACAGGTGTACCCTCAACAACAAAGTCACTGACTATTCACCTTTCGGTGATTCATAGTGCCTCTCTCAAGGCTTGTTTATTATAGCACAGGTCTTTGGAAATTGCAATAGTTTTTTTCAAAAAAATTAATTTTTTTTTGAAAATGTGAAAAAGTAATATTATATAGCCGTTTTTGCTTTTAATATTTGTTTGTTTTTACTAAGAAAGAGAGCCTTTGGAGATATTAATATCGTTAAATCCTTTGCCCAAAACCTGCTTGGTATCCCATATAGTAACAAACGCGTTCTCGTCGCATTCACCAACTATTAGTCTGACCTCGTTCAATTCCCTCGAAGAAACAACAGTGAGAAGCATTCGTCTTTTTTCATTGGTATACATTCCAACAGAGCTTATACCCGTCACCCCTCTTTTAAGTCTGGAGGATATAAGAGAGGATATTTCATTGCCCTTATCGGAAATAATGAACACAGATTTTTTAATACCAAAACCCGAGAGCATAATATCAATTACCCTTACGGATATAAAAACCGCGATTATTGCATAAAGACTGTATCTCAATCCAAACACGAACGCTCCAAACGCAATAACGGCAACGTCGATTGTCAAAAGAAGCTCTGAGATAGCCACGTCGGGCTTCTTGTACTTGATTATAGCGGCAAGCATATCCGTACCACCCGAGGTTGCCCCCGACTGCAAAACGAGTCCCAGTCCAACACCCGAAACAATCCCGTAAAGCACAGTTGACATAAGAAGGTCGTTTTCAAAATCAAGTGGTGAATTAGCTCCTTCGAATGCCGAAAGTGCTAACGTCAGGCTCACAAAAGCAATCAAAGACTTAACGATAAACTGCCAACCACGTTGTACTATACAAACCACGAACAAAGGAATATTCAATATAAGTCCCGTAAGGAATATCGGTATTTCAAAGAGCTCCTTCAGAACTATTCCAACGCCCGACACTCCACCCGTAACCAATCCCACAGGGGCTGCAATCCAGGCTACCGAAAGCGCAAAAATCACGCCTCCGAGCACTGCTTTACAAATCTCAACTACTCTCATATGAGTAGTATATGTATTTGTTCAGTTATTATACCTACCTTGCACCGTAAAATGCATCAAATACTGTATCTGCCACAACAACACAGGTGCGTCCGTCCTCGTACTCAATAGAAGCTCTGTTACTGCTTCTTGGAATAGGACTTCTTTCAACCACTTCAATCTTACACTTAACGGGCTTTGAAAGCTTATACGGCTTCATCTCGGAAATTCTTGAAATTGCATTATGAATAGCCTTTTTCAAAACTGCAGCCGACCTTTCGGGCGTAAGAAGCGCTGTACAGAAGGTGCTTGCGCTGTGCTTTACACAAGCAAGCTCTGCCCATGGAAGAATTTTCCCTGCCTCAAGACAAACCTTATCGTCTCCCGAAACCATAATTACCGGGATACCCATATCTCCGAGAATACCGGCATCTATTGCCACCTCTCCGACCTTCTCGTCGTTGAGCCAAACGTTCTGAATTCCTGCAGAGGTCATAGTATGCTCAAGAAGTGCTCCTGCAGTACCTGCCATTGCGTGATATCCAAGAAGAATAACACCATCACAATCCTTTACGTACTCCTCAAAAAAACGAGTGGGAACAGCACCTGTAACACAAGCATCTATATCCGATGAAAGCTCCTTCCAGATTACGTTTGCACCCGAGCCATGTGCGTCGTGCATAATTACCTCGTCAACTCCGGCCTCCTTGAGATAACGGGCAACGTTATTCATTTCTCTGGTAAGCAAGGCTCTGCCTTCGGCATATTTAGGCTTATCAATGCCCAACTGATCCGGTGAGTTTATTCCACAAATTCCCTCCAAATCACACATAACGTAAATCTTCATAGCAAAATCTCCCTTTATGATAAAATTATATAATAATTTTATCATATCAAAAATATTTTTTCAAGTATTTACTTGAAAAAAAACGGATTTATTGATATACTATTATATCATTATCAGGAGTAAAAAGAATGGCTATTACTTTAATCGGGCTGCCCTCGTCGGGAAAGAGTACTCTCGGAGTTCTTCTCGCGAAAGCTCTCGGCTACAAATACGTTGACGCCGACCTCGTTATTCAGGAAAAGGAAGGCAGACTTCTTCACGAAATAATTGCCGATATGGGTGCTGAAGGTTTTATTAAATTGGAAAATGAAATAAATCAAACAATAAATGGTGGCAAGGTTGTCATTGCAACGGGAGGAAGTGCCGTATACGGAAAAGAGGCAATGGAGCATTTCAAAAGCCTCGGAAAGATTGTTTATATTAAAATTCCATACGAAGAGCTCGAAAGAAGGCTTGGTGACTACAAGCACCGAGGCATTGCCATAAAAAAAGGAATGTCTCTTAAAGACCTGTATCTTGAACGCATACCTTTGTACGAAAAATATGCAGACCTGACAGTCGAAAGCGAAGATACCATGTTCAAAACCGTATCAAAAATAGAAAGGCTGATAAAATGACGAGCTTCATCTGTCCCATTTGTAAAGAAGCCTTGCACTCAAACGAGAGCTCATACGTGTGTATGAACCGACACAGCTTTGACAAAGCGCGCTCCGGATATATCAATCTGCTTTTGCCTTCAAAAATGAACTCCAAGCTCCCCGGCGACAGCAAAGAAATGGTTATGGCAAGAAGGGAATTTCTCGAAAAAGGCTATTACGAGCCTCTCAGAGTCGCCCTTGCAAAAAAAGCAGGCGAGCTTTTTTCGGGTAGCATCGTATATCTTGATGCAGGCTGTGGCACGGGCTATTACACCTCGGCTGTAATAGATGCTCTAAACGAGCCCGTATGCCTTGGTGTCGATATTTCAAAATTTGCCGTCGATGCATCTGCAAAAAGAGAAAAGAGAACAACCTTTGCCGTTGCAAGCGTATATGATTTGCCACTTCCCGACAACAGTACAGACCTTATAACCAACGTATTCTCCCCTATGGCAGACAAGGAATATAAAAGGGTTTTGAAATCGGGTGGCGTAATACTCTATGCAGTTCCTGCTCCAAAGCATCTTTTTGAATTAAAGGAGCTTCTTTACGAAAACCCCTACGAAAACGAAATCACCTATCCGAAGTACGACGGCTTTGACGAGGTTGAAAGGATAGAATGCTCGTTTGATATGGAGCTTGAAACCGGCCTTGACGTTGAGAGGCTTTTTTCAATGACTCCTTATTTCTGGAGAACACCGATTGGCGCACTCGAAAAAATTCGTGCACTTAACGGCATGAAAATCAGAGCAGAATTCTATATTTTAGTTTTGAGGAAAAAGTAATGAAAAAGCTTTACCCCGTTATTTATTTTCTTGCCTGCCTTATTATAATCGGCTTTATAACCTTTGGGCTAAACAGCGATGCAAGGCTGGTTTCAAAAAGCGAAAAGGTAATAGACAAGCTCGGAAATTTATATATCGACGAAAATGAGAATATCATTTCGCTCTATGCATACCATGGAAAAAAGAAGGTGCAAGAAAACATCGAGCCTGTCCTCTCTCTTGCAAAGAGCACAAATCTGCCCGTCTACCTCGCAATACCACCGAGAAAGATGGACGTTTATTCCATTCCCGAGGAAATTGATACAGCCCCTCACAAAAGGCTCTTTGAGCTTATTGAAAAAGAATGTAGCAAAAACGATATACAATTCATCGACCTGCTTTCCGTTCTTGACAAAAAAGGACTGTATTTTGCAACCGACCATCATTGGACCTCTCGGGGAGCGTATCTTGCTTATTGCGAAATAATATCAAAAATGGGAAAAGAACCCGTTCCCGAAATCGAATTTACAATTGTAAAAGCGTGCGACAGCTATCGTGGAAGCGACTACAATAAAAGTGACAAAACGCTGAATATTTACGATACCATCGAGCTTTACTACTCGGAAAGCTACCCTTCCTTCACAACCACGATTGTCTCATATCCCTACGACAGTGACGAAAATAACGTTACTCTCGAGGGAATGTATAACTCCGAGTCGCTCAACTCGTGGGACCCATACACCGTCTACTTCAAGGGAAACACACCGTATATTACAATAAGAAACGGAAGAGCTCGAGAAACCCTGCTCGTTATAAGGGACAGCTTTGCCTCGGCATTAGCGCCCTTTTTGGCAGAGCATTACGACGTCATTATGATCGACCCTCGGTTTTGTCCCGAAAGGCTATCCTTAATCGCCGAAAAAGAAAAAGCCTCGGCTATATTAGTTCTCGAAAACATGGGAACCTTCACCGAAAACACAATCGCAATGAAATGGTAAAAAATACCTTGACAAATAAAGCATTTGTCAAAATACGACTTGACAAACGCCAACTTGAATGTTAGAATAATGCTACGCTTAAATAATCAAAGGAGAGTGGCATTATGAAATACATTGACGTTCACGAGACTGCAGGCAAATGGCAAATGAGCGAGAGAAGAATTACCTCGCTTTGCCGAAGCAAGCAGATTGCAGGTGCAATCAAGGAAGGAAAGCTATGGCTTATTCCCGAGAACGCAGACAAGCCTCTTGACAGAAGAACAAAGGAATTCAGTGAAAAAAAAGAAGAGGCTGTATCAAAAATAACGACCACAAAATATACAGAGATCAATGCAAGGCTGAGTGTTTCAAAGGCGTTTGAGGAAATGTATCTCAGAAAGCCCGAAAAAATTGCCTTTACCCCCTACAGAATCTGTCCGATAGGTGCACATTCCGACCATCAGCTCGGAAAAATTACTGGCTTTGCAATTGATAAAGGTATTTATATAGCATACGGTCCAAAACAAAACGGAATTATAGAAATTACGTCTCTGCAATTTCCAAAGCGTGCGCAATGGCACGTTTCAGAAATTCCAAGAGAAAAACAAAACGACTGGGCAGACCACCTCAGGGGCGCAACCTTAGCGCTTTCTTCAAGGTACCCGTTGAGAGTAGGTCTTTGCGCAATTGTTGACGGAGAGCTCCCGATAGGTGGACTTTCTTCGTCGGCTGCAGTTATAATAACCTTTCTCACAGCCCTTGCCTCGATGAACGGAATACGCCTGAAATCGCGTGAGTTAATCGAGCTGTCTCAGCTTGCAGAAAACAGCTACGTAGGTGTTTCGTGTGGCAAGCTCGACCAAAGCTGTGAGGTTTACTGTCAAAAGGACAAGCTTCTCTATATGGATATGAAGGACAATTCCTACGAGCTGATTGAAACTCCTGAGAATATGAAGCCCTTTGACATAATCGTTTTCTTCAGTGGAGTTGAACGCTCGCTTGCTTCAAGTAAATTCAATATGAGAGTTGACGAATGCAGAAGCGCTGCCTACGCGCTGTTGGCTTTTGCAGGGCTTGACTACGGAAAATTTGAAGAAACAAATCTCAGAGACGTTCCATACGAAGTATACTTGAAATACAAGGATCGACTGCCTGAAAGCTGGGCGAAAAGAGCAGAGCATTGGTACGGAGAATTCAAGAGAGTCGAAGCAGGTGCAGAAGCTTACAGAAGAGGAGATATCGAAGAATTCGGCAGACTCTCCTTTGAAAGTGGATATTCTTCCATTCACAATTGGGAAACGGGCTCGCCCGAGCTTATAAAGCTATGGGAAACACTAAAAGAAACCGACGGTGTATACGGAGGACGTTTTTCGGGAGCAGGCTTTAAGGGCTGCGTAATAGGTATATGCGACCCCGAAAAAAGAGAATCGATTCTCGAAAAGGTTGAAAAGGAATATCTGGACGCCTTCCCTCAACTGAACGGAAAATACAGCGCTCACGTTTGCCACACGTCAGACGGAGTAAGATTAAATAGAAAAAACGAGGAAAAGATATGATTTGCTTAATACTTGCAGCAGGCTATGCAACAAGACTGTATCCCCTGACCGAAAATTTCCCGAAGCCGCTTTTGAAGGTCGGTGAAAAAACAATTCTCGACCATTTAATCGACGATATTGACACCATGGGCGAGGTGAACGAATACGTAGTAATTTCAAATCACAAGTTCGCTTCTCATTTCAACGAGTGGGCAAAGACCAAAAGTGTTAAAATCACGGTTGTTGACGACATGACCGAAAGCAACGAAACAAGACTTGGCGCAGTAAGGGATATTCAATTTGCAATAGATAAGCTCGCGCTCGACGACGATATGCTGGTTATCGCAGGAGATAACGTTTTAGATTTCAGCCTCACAAGGTTTATAGCCTATGCTAAAGAAAAGGGCACCTCTGCAGTAATGCGATACTTTGAAGCAGATGAAAAAAGGCTGACAAAATCAGGCGTTGTCAAGCTTGAAGGCGACAAAATCGTGGATATGACCGAAAAACCCGAAAAGCCCGAATCAAATTGGTGCTGTCCACCATTTTATTACTACACGAGAGAGGACGCAAAAAAGGTATCAGAAGCGCTCGAAGAGGGCGCCGGAGCAGATGCGCCGGGCAGCTTTATAGCGTGGCTTTGTCATAATACCACCGTAAACGCAATGGAAATGCCGGGAAAAAGATACGATATAGGAAATCTCGAAAGCTACGAAAGGGTGCAAAAGGAATACAAGGGTATTACAAAATGAAAAAAATCAACGTTGAACTTAAAGGTAAAAAAATTCTCGTAACAGGCGCAGCGGGATTTATAGGTGCAAACCTTGTAAAAGAGCTTATCAAAAGCTTTTCTCCCATACATATAGTTGGCATTGACAACCTCAATGACTATTACGACGTTTCGATAAAGGACTTTCGTCTTAAAGAGCTTGACTGTGTTGCGAAAGAATACCCCTCGTCAAGCTGGTCGTTCATAAAGGGTTCTATTGCCGATAAAAGCCTTATCGACTCACTTTTTGAAAAAGAACACTTTGACGTGGTTGTAAACCTTGCAGCCCAGGCAGGTGTCAGATATTCAATAACCAATCCCGACGTTTATATCGAGGCTAACGTTATAGGCTTTTACAATATTCTTGAAGCTTGCAGACACTTCCCTGTAGAACACCTCGTATACGCTTCGTCATCATCGGTATATGGCTCCAATAAAAAAATCCCTTATGCAACCGATGACAAGGTAGACAACCCCGTAAGCCTTTACGCTGCTACCAAAAAATCAAACGAGCTTTTTGCTCACGCATACTCAAAGCTATACGATATCCCTTCAACAGGGCTTCGGTTTTTTACGGTTTACGGTCCTGCAGGCAGACCCGATATGGCATACTTCAGCTTTACCAACAAGCTAATAAAGGGCGAAACTATCGATATTTTCAACTTTGGCAACTGTAAAAGAGATTTCACCTACGTTGACGACATAGTGGAAGGTGTAAAACGCGTAATGCAAGCAGCTCCCGAGAAAAAACTCGGAGAGGACGGGCTTCCCGTACCACCCTACGCTGTTTACAACATAGGAAATAATAACCCCGAAAATCTTTTGGACTTTGTTGACATTCTCTCTCGTGAGCTTGTTCGCGCAAAGGTTCTTCCTGAAGATTTTGACTTCGACGCACATCGCAGACTTGTACCCATGCAAGCAGGTGACGTTCCCATAACCTACGCAGATACGTCTGCTCTCGAAGAAGATTTTGGGTTCAAGCCGTCTACCTCTCTTGAAACAGGTCTCAGACGCTTTGCTGAATGGTACGCTGAATTTTATAACAGAAAGAAAAAACAATGAAAATAGAAAAGCTTTACCCCGCATATAAAGACTATATATGGGGTGGAAACAGACTTAACAAGCTGTACGGCAAAGGAAGTGCCAACAGAGTTATTGCAGAAAGCTGGGAGGCAAGCTGTCATACCGACGGAGAAACTCTGCTTTCGGACAAAACAACACTGAAGGATTATATAGCCAAAAACCCCGAAGTGCTTGGCACGAGACGTATCAGCGACGAGTTTCCCGTACTCGTAAAGTTTATAGATGCAAAATCTCATTTAAGCCTTCAGGTTCATCCCGACGATGAAACTGCAAAAGCTCTGGAAAACGGAGTCGGCAAAACGGAAATGTGGTACGTCATCGACGCCGAAAAAGATTCAAAAATTTATTGTGGCATAAAAACCGGAGTCTCCAAAAATGACATCAGAACTGCAATAGAAAACAACACTCTCGAAAGCAAGCTCAACGTATTTGACTCCAAGGCAGGCGACTGCTTCTTTGTAGCTGCAGGAACCGTTCACGCAATCGGCACAGGCAGCGTAATTCTCGAAATCCAGCAAAATTCAAATATAACCTATCGGCTTTATGATTGGGGAAGAGTTGGAAAGGACGGCAAGCCACGTGATTTACACGTAGAAAAAGGGCTTCGCTCGATAAAGCTAACCCCATACCGGCCAAGACTCACTCCAACGGTAAACAACACCAGAGTGCTCGGGCAATCAAAATTCTTTAAGGTTTCAGAGCTTAACGTAACGGGCGAGCAAGAATTTGAAACCGACTGTGAAAGTTATAATTTAGTAACACTTGTATCGGGTGAAGCATCAATTGAAAACGAACGCTTCAAGGCAGGAGACAGCTTTTTCGTACCTGCCGACTACGGCAAGTGGAGTATGAAAGGATATGCTAAAATCATTATGACAGAAAACGCACCACGCTACTTTGTCGGAATCGACTTGGGAGGCACAAACATTGCTACAGCAGTAGTAGACCATAAAGGAAATATATACGGGAGGGCAAGAAAAAAGACGCGAGCTCCAAGACCGTATACCGAAATATTAGACGACGTAATTGCGTGCGCATACGAGTGTACCAAGGCATCGGGACTTGATTTTGAGCAAATCGAATCCATAGGCATGGGATTCCCGGGCTCTATAGACAAAGACACGGGCGTCGTTGTATTTGCCAACAATCTGGGCTTTATAAACACTCCCGTAGTAGACTACATAAAAAGCAGACTTGGCAAACCGATTTATATTGAAAATGATGCCAACGCTGCCGCATGGGGAGAATATATTGCAGGCTCGGGAAAAAACACGGGCAGTATGATAATGATAACTCTGGGTACGGGTGTTGGTGGTGGTATAATCATCGACGGCAAGCTCATGACAGGTCAATGGGGCATGGGTGGAGAGCTTGGACACACCGTAATCGTTGTGGACGGCGAGCCATGCAACTGTGGAAGAAACGGATGTCTTGAGGCGTATACCTCAGCGACTGCACTCGTTCGCCAAACAAAAAAAGCTATGGAAGAAAATCCCGACTCTGACCTTTGGAGAGTAGTCAACGGGGACATAAACGCAGTAAACGGAAAAACTCCGTTTTTAGCAAAGGACGACGTTGCAAAAAATGTTATTGACAGATATCTGTCCTATCTTGCAGAGGGCGTGCTTAACGTAACCAACGTATTCCAGCCCGAAATTATCACCATAGGAGGAGGCATCAGCCACGAGGGAGAAGCAATTATAGAGCCTTTGAAAAAAAGACTTGAAAAGCATGCATATACAAGATTTTCTGCCAAGCATACAGAAATCAAACTTGCAAAGCTCGGAAACGATGCGGGAATTATAGGAGCAGCGCTGCTCGGTATATAACAATATTGTTTCATTTTTTTGTTCAAATTGACGATTATTAGTGTTGTCTGATTTTACTGTTTCTGATATAATTTAGACAGATAAAGGAGGAAGCAAAAATGAAACATCTTTATTCAATAACACCACTTGACATCAATCACATTGACCAGATATGTGAAGATGTTAAGGATTTATATGAAAAAGGAATTTCCATTCCACTTTTTTATATGAAGCTTCACGCTGAAGGAAAGCCCCCAATTGATAAAACAACCCCACTGTGCAACAAGTATTTGCAATTCAAAGAAAAACTTGACGCCATCGGCGTGCCCTCCGGAATATTGGTTCAATCATCCTTGGGTCACGGTTACCCGTTGAATAATCCAATCTCCTTCACACCATTAAAAAATCTCAACGACGGTGAAGAAACCTTTGTTGGCTGTCCTGCCGACGAAAGACTCAGAGAATATCTGAAAAATGCTTTCAGACAGCTTGCCACTTGTCACCCAAGCGTAATAATGATTGACGACGACTTTCGCTTGCTCTACCGTCAGGGTCACGGCTGTGCCTGCCATCTTCACATGGCAGAATTCAACCGTCGTACAGGTCTGAATATGACTCGAGAGGAGCTCTGGAATTATACTCAAACCCACCCCATAAACGACCCGATTACAAGGGTATTCTCCGATACTCAAAAGGACTCCCTTTACGAAACAATCTGCGCAATTCGAGAGGGTATTGACGAAATCGACCCAACCATTCAGGGTGCAATCTGCGTAGGTGGAAACTTTTGCGAATTTGGAGCTCTGACCGGCAAAGCCTTTGCAGGAAAGGGCAACCCGACCATCGTGCGCGTTCCAAACGGAATCTATGCTCCTCAGAATATGCGAGGCTTTTCAAACATAGCTCAAAGAAGTGCCCGTACTATAACAAAGCTTAAAAGAGAAGGCGTTGACGTAATTCTTGCCGAAACCGACACCATTCCCTTCAATCGCTACGGCAAGAGCGCAACCGTTTTGCACGCACAATTTACAACAGACCTGTTAGACGGATGCACAGGTGCTAAGCATTGGTTTACAAGACTTTCAGCTTATGAACCAGATAGTGGTAAGGCATACAGAAAAACACTCAACGATCACAAGGGAATGTACGAAAGAATAACCGAACTCGCCCCCAAAATAAAGTGGGTTGGCGCTGCCGTTCCCTTTGAAGTATCAACCGATTTCTCATTCCACAGAGAAAGAACTTATAATTGGCCGGAAGACAACTGTTCTTTCTCGGAATTTTTCCTTGAAAGAATCGGCGTACCCTTCTATTTTACCGACGAGACTGCCAACGTATCCTTCCTGTCATCGTCAATCGACTACTTTTCCGACGAAAGCCTTGATAAAATTTTCTCGGGCAACGTAATTCTTTCCTCTGAATGTGTTGAGCCTTTAACGAAACGTGGCTACGCAAAATATCTCGGAGTCTCTACAAGAAAATGGACAGGTGCAACCATTACGGGCGAAGAGCTTTCAAACGGTGGAACGTGTCAAAATCAAATGAACCTGCTCGAGCTTGTTCCCGAAAAGGAAATCATCGCAGACTCGTTTGCATATCATCTTGAAAACGACGTTGACAGAGTACACCTCTTCCCTGCAACTGCAATATACAAAAGAGAGGACGCAAAAACCACCATTACCTTTGCAGGCACACCTAAAGCGCCGTTCACTTACACTCAGGGCTTCTCGTTCCTCAACGAAAGCCGTAAAAAACAAATGGTGAAAATCCTTTTGGAGCTTGGCGCTCTGCCACTTTATTATACAGGAGACAGCGAGGTATTTCTGAGAGCAGGTATGCTTTCGGACAAGGAATATATCGTAGCACCCTTTGCACTCGGCTGGGATATCCTGGAAAACCTTCCACTCTGGATTGACGCAGAAGTTGAAAAAGTTGTTCGCATAAACGGAAAGGGCGAGGACGTTCCCGTAGACTTTGAAAAATCGGGGAAAGATATAACCATCAACTGCCCGATAAAACCAATCCATCCTGAAGTCTTCATAATTACAATAAAGTAAAAAAGTGGCGAGCCGCCACTGGCAAATCTCGCCTATCCTTACTTATTCTAAATTAAAGCAAGGCAAAACGGCGAGGTTAATGCAAAGCAATTTCCTATATGATAAAAAAGCGACGAGCCGTCGCTGGCGAATCTCGCCTATCCTTACTTTTTCTAAACTAAAGCAAGGCAAAACGGCGAGGTTAATTCAAAGCAATTTCCTATATGATAAAAAAGGAAGAAAATCGCTTTGGCGATTTTCTTCCTTTCTTATTCCTTTTACTTATTACTTATTCTCTATGTATTTCACTGCAGCAAGCGCCGCAACAGCGCCATCGGCAGTAGCCGTGGAAATCTGTCTGATTGACTTGGTACGGCAATCACCTGCCACGAAGACGCCCTCTGTGCTTGTAGTGCAGCCTTCATCTGCGATAAAATAGCCCCACTTGTCAAGCTCGGTCAGGTTTTCAAAGCCTGCAGTTGCTGGAGAAAGACCGATTGCCACAAACATTCCGTCGAGCCCCAGCTCTCTCTCGCCTTCGCTTCCCTTTATCACAATACCTGCGAAAACGTCGTCTCCCAAAACCCTTTCAACCGTATGAGAAAGAATTACGTCAATATTGTCCTTCTTTTCAATCAACTCGGCAAGTCTCTTTTCGCCCGTTAAGAAATCAAGATTCTGAACGATTGTAACCTTCTTGCAAATTTCCGAAAGAGATAAAGCCTCTTGCAGAGCGCTGTTGCCACCACCTATAACTGCAACCTCTTTATCGGCATAAAAAGCACCGTCACAAACTGCACAAAAGGAAATACCGTCTCCTATAAACTTGCTCTCACCGTCTACACCAAGTCTGCGATGCTCAGCACCCGTTGCAATTACAACAGCTCTGGCAAGATGCTCGCCCGAGTCGGTGATAATCCTTTTCAGCTCGCCCTCGTTCTTTACCTCAAGCACCTCTTCAACTTCAACCTCTGCGCCTTGATAAAGCACCTGCTCAACCATTTTGTCAGCAAGCTCATTACCTGAAATCTGAGTCATTCCGGGGTAGTTTTCAATTTTTGGACTAAAAGTCGCCTGACCTCCAAACGCACCTTTTTCAAGTATGAGCACGCTCTTGCCTGCTCTCAATCCATATAGCGCTGCCGTAAGCCCTGCAGGACCTGCGCCAACTACAATTATATCGTATATATTCATATTTTATCCTTATTTTACAGATGTTTTCATTGTTTTACAGATGTTCTTATTATTTTATTTGTTTTATGTGGTCTAACCTTTTTTCGGGGAAAAAGGGGAACTTTTGACTTCAAAAGTCCCCCCTAATTTTACTTTACTGAATTAATATAGGTTTTGATTTCCTGAACACCGGCATACTTCTCGTAGCTTTCGCCATCGGTTACTATGAGAGTGGGCGCCATCTTCAAGTCAAATGACTTTGCAAGCTCAAGGTTTTCGTCAACAATCAGCTTTTCAACCTTAATTCCGGCCTTCTCGAACAGAGACATTGCTATCTTACAGTTGGGACAGGTTCTTGTAGCAAAGAGGAGAAGCTGTCTTTCTGCAACTGCTACAGTAGTCTTTACCTCGGCATCAAGCTCAAGAGGAGTTCCGTCTGCAACGCCATCTCTCTTGCATACTGAGGTCGCAAGAACGTATTCCTTTCTGTCCTTATATTCCTGACTCTTACCTGTGTTCCAGTTCTGTACGGGACGGTAGTAGCCTGTGATACGGCTATAAACCTCTGTATTTTCGCCACACTTATCGCACTTGAACTTCTCACCCGATATATATCCGTGATTCTTACATACGGAATAGGTTGGAGAAAGTGTATAATAAGGAAGTCTGTAATTTTCTGCTATCTTACGAACGATATTTGCAGCAGCCTTCCAATCGGGAAGCTTCTCGCCAAGGAAGGTATGGAATACTGTACCCGAGGTATAAAGGGTCTGGAGCTCGTCCTGGATTTCAAGAGCCTCAAACACGTCTTCGGTATAACCAACGGGAAGGTGCGAAGAGTTGGTATAATAAGGAGTATTGTTGTCCTCACTTGCAGTAATAATTTCGGGATAACGTGCAAGGTCGTGCTTTGCAAGACGGTATGAGGTAGACTCTGCCGGAGTTGCCTCAAGGTTATAAAGGTCGCCGTACTCTTCCTGATAATCGGAGAGTCTCTCTCTCATATGATTGAGAACGTCCTTTGTAAATTCCTGAGCTTCCTTGTTGGTCAAATCCTTCTTGATCCAAGGTGCATTGAGACAAGCCTCGTTCATACCTACAAGACCGATAGTCGAGAAATGATTGTTGAAAGTGCCAAGATATCTCTTGGTGTATGGATAAAGTCCTTCATCAAGAAGCTTTGTAATGACGTTTCTCTTAACCTTCAACGAACGGGCTGCAATATCCATCATCTTGTCAAGTCTCTTATAGAATTCCTCGGGAGTAGTTGAAAGATATGCAATTCTGGGCATATTGATAGTTACAACACCGATTGAGCCGGTAGACTCACCACTACCAAAGAAACCACCCGATTTCTTTCTGAGCTCTCTGAGGTCAAGTCTGAGACGGCAGCACATAGAACGAACGTCACTTGGCTCCATATCGCTGTTTACGTAATTTGAGAAATAAGGAGTTCCGTACTTTGAGGTCATCTCAAAGAGGAGTCTGTTATTTTCTGTTTCCGACCAGTCAAAGTCGCGTGTAATTGAATAAGTTGGAATAGGATACTGAAAGTCTCTTCCGTTAGCGTCACCCTCGATCATAATTTCGATGAACGCTTTGTTTACCATATCCATTTCAGCCTTACAGTCACCGTAGGTGAAGTCCATTTCCTTGCCACCTACAATAGCCTTCTGGTCCTTGAGGTCGGCAGGAACAACCCAGTCGAGCGTGATGTTCGAGAAGGGCGCCTGAGTACCCCAACGGCTCGGAGTATTTACACCGTAAATGAAGGACTCAATACACTTCTTTGCAGCGTCATAGCTGAGGTTGTCAACCTTGATAAAGGGAGCAAGATAGGTGTCAAAGGACGAGAACGCCTGAGCACCTGCCCACTCGTTTTGCATAATGCCAAGGAAGTTTACCATCTGATTACAAAGTGTTGCAAGGTGACTTGCAGGAGCCGAGGTAATCTTACCCGACACACCACCAAGACCTTCCTTGATAACCTGTCTGAGCGACCAACCTGCACAATAACCTGTAAGCATTGAAAGGTCGTGAAGGTGAATATCTGCATTTCTGTGAGCGTCTGCGATTTCGTCGTCGTAAATTTCTGACAACCAATAATTAGCTGTAATAGCGCCACTGTTTGAAAGAATAAGACCACCTACCGAATAGGTAACCGTCGAATTTTCCTTAACTCGCCAGTCAATTTCCTTAACGTATGAATCAACGACGTCCTTGTAGTCGAGAATAGTGCTCTTCATATTACGCATCTTCTCGTGCTGACGACGGTAAAGGATATACGCCTTGGCAACGTCGGAGTAACCTGCCTGAACGAGAACGTGCTCTACGCTGTCCTGAATATCCTCAACGGCAATAAGGTCGTCCTCAATCTTGGGCTGGAAGTCAGCCGTTACCTTAAGGGCAAGGAAGTCTATAACGTCTTTATTATACTGCACCTCTTTTGCGTCAAAGGCGTGTTCGATTGCGTTTGCGATTTTTGCTATATTAAATTCTGTAACTTTTCCGTTTCTCTTTTTTACCTGATACATCTCTAATCCTCTCTTTCATTTTCGTCGGTGATAGTATCATATCACATATATTGTATATTGTCAATAGCAAATTTCAATATTTTGGGGTTTTTTTATTTATTTTGGGATTTCAACCACAATATATTGTGTATGACAAAAATCGTCATACAGCAACTGATACAAAAAACGACGGCTTTTTTGGTCAATTTATTCAAAAATTTTGATTTATCACAAGAATATATGAATTATTCACATTGACATTGATTTTTTGTTGTGTTAATATTAATATAGTAAAAAAAGCAAAGAAGGGATTATACGTATGACAATACTTGTTACAGGTGGAACGGGATATATCGGCTCACACACTGCAGTTGAGCTTATACAAAAGGGCTACGAAGTAATTATCGCAGACAACCTCTCAAACTCAAGCGAAACCGTTCTTGATAAAATCGAAGAAATCACGGGTACGAAGCCCAAATTCTATCTCGTTGATTTAACACAAAGAGAAGATACCGAAAATATTTTCAAGGAAAACAAAATTGACGCTGTAATTCATTTTGCAGGTCTCAAGGCTGTAGGAGAATCCTGCGTCAAGCCGTTGATGTACTATTATAACAATATAGCAAGCTCAACGGTTCTTGCCGAGGTTATGGCAAAATACGGTTGTAAGAAAATTATCTTCAGCTCATCGGCAACCGTCTACGGTGAGCCCGAGACCGTACCGATCAGAGAGGATTTCCCCCTCTCTACCACAAATCCGTACGGCACGACCAAGCTGATGATAGAAAAGATTTACACCGACCTTGCAAAATCAGATGCCGAATGGAACGTAACACTCCTTCGATATTTCAACCCAATCGGCGCGCACGAAAGTGGATTGATCGGAGAAAACCCCAACGGTATTCCAAACAACCTTATGCCGTATATCGTTAAGGTAGCTGCAGGTGAGCTTTACCAGCTCAGCGTGTTCGGAAACGACTACCCCACCCACGACGGAACGGGAGTGCGCGACTATATTCACGTAACCGACCTCGCTCTCGGTCATATTGCAGCAATCGAAAAGCTCACCGAGGCAGGCGTTCACATCTACAATCTCGGAACAGGAACGGGCTATAGCGTACTCGATATCGTAAAGGCATTTGAAAAAGCAAACGGACTCAAGGTGCCCTACGTAATAACCGAGCGCAGACCCGGTGATATCCCCATCTACCTCGCAGACCCCGAAAAGGCATACCGTGAGCTCGGCTGGAAAACCAAGCTCGGACTCGACGATATGTGCCGTTCGGCATGGAACTTTGCAGAAAAAACACTCAAAAAGCAACACTAAGTGGCGAGCCGCCGAGGTTGATTCAAAACAATTTTCTATATATAATTAAAAATAAAATCCCGAATACGTAAGCAAATTGCCTGCGTATTCGGGGTTTTTGTGTCTCGTCGTTTTTATTATTTACATTTTATATTCTCAAGTGTTACGCCCTCGCAGCAGCTAAGAAGTATCGTGTGCTTGCGACTTCCGACTCCACTGTCGATTGTGATGTTCTTGAATTTGATGTTCTTTGCATAATGCTTTTCGTCATCAAAGCCCGACACCTCTATTGCCTCGCAATCTATTTTATTACCCTCGTAATCTTGCATACGGGCAGTAAGCGAAATATCCTCGAATGTACAATTCTCAAAAACCGGTGCCTCGGGTGCACCCTCTCCGTCGTCATTGTAGCCAACCGAGTGGATAAGAAGCCTGCACGCCTTTGTGAAACGAACGTTGACGTTTCTGACGTATCCACCTCTCTTTTTCGTGCCCTTGATTTCAACACCGTAAACAGCGTTGTCCATATCACAGTTCCAGATGCGAACGTCGTTTACACCACCCGACATTTCGCTGCCGATGGTAACGCCATGACCCTGACTGCTCTTGCAATCGAAAATTCTGATATGCTCGGACGGACGGTTGATAACGTTGCCCTCGGGATTCTTACCCGACTTGATGGCAACAGCATCATCACCCGTAAAGAACTCACAACCGAAAATGGTACAGTTGGTTGACGAATCGGGGTCCCAGCCGTCTCCGTTAAATACTCCACTTGAACGGAAGGTCGAGCCATATGTCACAATGTCGTTTGAATATATCATATGTACGTTCCAGCAAGGTCCGTTTGCAATTGTAACTCCATTTATAACCACGTTTTCGCAAGAGCTGATATTGATAAGACGAGGTCTCGCTCTTGCAGGCACAGTAATAGGAAGCTCATACTCCTTGATTTTGTCACCCATCGCCTCAAGCTCGTCCTTCATAAGAAGGCTCTCGACCTCAATTACGTTGTTGGCAAGCTCAATTCCACCACCACAAATCATACCCTCTCCACAAATTCTTACGTTTCGGCAGGTATACTCATCTCTCGACAGCTCGCCGAGATTGAGAAGTCCGGAATAGCAAAGCATCTCGTAGCCTTCAAAACGGCTCTTGATCTTGGGCTTATAATCATCTACGTTGGTAGTACCGTGAAGTATTGCCCCTTTATCAAGATAAAGCTCCATATCAGAATGAAGCCTGAGCGCACCCGTAAGGAAATCACCCTCAGGAATATAAACGCACTCGTTTTTACCACAATCATCGAGCGCCCTTTGAATAGCCTTGGTATTGAGAGTTTTTCCGTCACCCACTGCGCTATACGGTGCTTTTGTGATATCTATTCTCTTAGCAACGGCAAGAGTTCTTGCAACAAGCTCTTCTCTTCTGCCCTTGAATACGAGCTCTGCTTTGTATTCGGTATCGGGAACAAGCCCCTCAACCTTCAGATGACAAGCTGTAGTTTCGTAGCTCTTACCGTCAAGCAACAAGGTATATCCGTCGCCCTCAATAAAATCCTCGGGCAAATCCCAATAAATAATTAAAGCCTTTTGTTCTGCTATATATTTCATAATATGCTCCTTAGTTGTTTTTCCTAATTTTAGCATATTAACATTTCTTTGTCAACGCTTTTTCAACAGCTTTATAAAGCCGACTGCGCCGACGATAGCAATCAGAGAGCCAAACATAATCGATAAAAGCTTTGTATCAATCGAGGAGGCAAGCCGACAGCCAAGCAAAGCCCCGATAATACCAAACGGAAAAACCACTAAAAAAGCCGGAAAGAAAACTCTTTTCTTTATTAAATTCACAATCGCCGCAGCGAGCGTTGCAGTAATAAAAAAGAGCAGATTTATACCCTGTGCCTCTCTTTGAGGCAAATTTTTAATAAGAGTCAGGTAAAATATATAAAGCCCACCCGAGCCAACTCCAAGACCTGTGAGCATAGCAATCAAAAAGGTCATTTCAACACCACCCCGACTCCACCAATCACAGTGATTATGCAAAATATTTTCTTGAGCAGATCCGGAGAAATTTTAGACAAAAGCAGACTACCTGCAGCGCCACCCAACAAAGCAGGCAAAAGCCCACCCGAAACAAAATCGGGCAAAAACCCCTCCGGCAAAGCCCCGTTTTTCATATAGACTGCAAAGCTTATAAGAGATAGCGTCATAGCAGTAATATTAGCCGTCGCAAACGCCTTGTCCGTTGAAAGAGACAGGTAGGAAAACAAGGCGAGCAAGGGCAGAGCGCCACCCGTTCCGAAAAGTCCGTTTACAAATCCTGCAACAGTACCCGTCAAGGCAAACAATAAAAGCTTTTTCATACAATCCCACCTTTTGATATATTGTTCCAAAAAGCTGTAAAAATATTATACAAAAAGGGGTCTGTAAAAAACTAACTTAGTTTTTTACAGACCCTATAAAAGCTCATATAAACTTTTTCACGTATTCTTCCATATCAATCACCGTTCCACTGACTCTCGCCTCTTCTGCAGCAAAGGCTATAAGATAGCTCATTGCAAAAACCGAGACGTCTGAAACCGAGCTCGAAGGATTATCGTTAGCAACATATTCGTAAAGGTCCTCCATAATTCCGGCATCGCCACCCTCGTGACCGTCGGAAAGACCCTTCGCCTCTGCCTTGTCTATATTGAAAAGCTCTCGGACCTCTTGTGTTTCAAAATCGTAAAACTCTATAGTATGCTCTTCAATATTAGCCCTTATTTCGCCCTTCGTTCCCATAATAACGGTTGTTCTTCCACCTTTGTTAAACGGTGACATAGTCAGAGTAACGCACTGGTCGTCCCCAAACTGCATAGTCACAATCTGACGGTCGACAACGTCGTTATCACAACGGAAAACGCATCTTCCGTAGGGTGAGGTAACGAGCGCATCGTCAACCTCCTTATCGGTCGGGTTGAATTTATTGGCAACAATTGCCCTGAAATGCTGAACCTCTGTCGTCGTAAGCTTATAAAGCCTTGGCGCATAGTAATAACAGGTGTCCTTATGAGGACAATTGTCAAGACAGCGCATCGGAGCATCTGCAGGCGCATTCTTCTCACAGAAATACGACAGAGTTCCAAATGACTGAACCTTGGTACACGGCTTATCGAGTAGCCATTGTAACAGGTCGGTGTCATGACAGCACTTGGCAACAATCATAGGAGTTGCCTCCTCTTCCCTTCTCCAATTTCCTCGAACGAAGCTATGACTCATATGAACGTTTCCAACGCCCTCTGTATGAGAAACGTTTGCGATTTCACCGAGATGACCGTCGGCAATAAATTTCTTGAGCGTTCTGTAAAAAGGAGTGTATCTCAGAATGTGGCAAGCCAATACCTTGACGCCGTTTTTCTTTGCTGCATCTGCAATATCAAAGCACTCCTTGGCGCTCGTTCCAATCGGCTTCTCCAAAAGAAGATGATATTTCTTTTCAATCGCCTTCATAGCAGGCTCGTAGTGCATTTTGTCCTGGGTGCAAATCACAACTACGTCAGCGAATTTCGGCAAAGCCAAAAGCTCGTTATAGTCCTCAACGCACATTTTTTCGGGAACGTTATACCTTTCCTTGAAAAAATCTCTTTTAGCCTTGACGGGCTCTGCAATTCCAACAAGCTCAAATTTTTCGGGGTGATCGTCAAGATACTTCATATAGCATCTTCCTCTGTCTCCCCCACCAATCAATATAAGCGACAGCTTCTTCACGAAAACATCTCCTTTGGATTTTGTTTTTATAAAGTTTATCACCAGAATGCGATTTTGTCAATATATAAGCGCTTTTTAACGATTAACTATTGACTTATTTGTAGTTTTTTGGTAGAATAAGGCTTAGAAATAAATATAAAGAAGGTATATAAAATGAATAACAGCGAAAAGACAATGGAAAAAGTTGTTTCCCTTTGCAAAAACCGTGGCTTTATATATTCAGGCTCTGAGATTTACGGTGGTCTTGCAAACACTTGGGATTACGGTCCTCTTGGTGTTGAATTCAAGAACAACGTAAAAAAAGCGTGGTGGAAAAAATTCGTTCAGGAATCGCCCTACAACGTAGGACTTGACAGCGCAATCCTTATGAATCCTCAGACCTGGGTTGCATCGGGTCACGTTGGTGGTTTTTCCGATCCCCTTATGGACTGTAAGGAATGTAAGGCGCGTCATAGAGCAGACAAGCTCATCGAAGAGCATCTCGGCGAAAGTGCTGACGGTTGGTCAAACGAAGAAATGATGAAATATATCGAAGACAACAACATCGTCTGCCCCGAATGTGGAGCGCACAACTTCACCGATATCCGTAAGTTCAACCTTATGTTCAAGACCTTCCAGGGTGTAACAGAGGATGCTAAGGCAGAGCTTTATCTCCGTCCCGAAACAGCGCAGGGTATCTTCGTAAACTTTGCAAACATTCAGAGAACCTCTCGTAAAAAAGTTCCCTTTGGCGTTGCTCAGATTGGTAAATCCTTCCGTAACGAAATCACCCCCGGTAACTTCACCTTCAGAACACGTGAATTTGAACAGATGGAGCTTGAATTCTTCTGCAAGCCCGACACCGACCTTGAGTGGTTCGCATACTGGAAAGAGTATTGTGCAAACTTCCTTTACAGCCTCGGCATCAAGAAGGAAAACCTCAAGCTTCGTGACCACTCTCCCGAAGAGCTCAGCTTCTATTCAAAGGCAACCACCGACTTCGAGTACCTCTTCCCGTTTGGTTGGGGCGAGCTTTGGGGAATTGCCGACAGAACCGACTACGACCTGACTCAGCATCAGAATCACAGTGGTCAGTCTCTTGAATACTTTGACCCCGAAACAAATGAAAAATACATTCCTTACGTTGTTGAGCCCTCTCTTGGCGCAGACAGAGTTGCTCTTGCATTCCTTGTTGAAGCTTATGACGAGGAGACAATCGGTGAGGGTGACACCCGTGTAGTAATGCACTTCCACCCTGCTCTTGCACCCTTCAAGGCTGCAGTGCTTCCACTTTCAAAGAAGCTCTCAGAAAAGGCTCTCGAGCTCCACGCACAGCTTTCAAAGCAGTTTATGGTTGACTTCGACGAGGCAGGCTCAATCGGTAAGCGCTATCGCCGTGAGGACGAAATCGGTACTCCCTTCTGTATCACCTACGACTTTGATACCGAAAACGACGGCTGCGTAACAATCCGTGACAGAGACACAATGGAACAGGTAAGAATTCCGATTGCAGAGGTTGCAAACTATATCAACGCAAAACTCGATTTCTAAAACATAAATAACGTGGCTGTAAAAACTAATTTGGTTTTTACAGCCACTTATATTATTTGTATCTCGGTTTTTCCTCTAAGCATTTTCTTCAATTCATCAAGAACCGTCAGGCTCATTGGCTTAGTATCCTTCAGAGGATTGTCAACGCCCAATTCCTCATACTTGAAAAAACCCATAGTATGAAAGGGCAAGAGCTCCCAAAACTCAGGCTCGGCCTTTTCAACGAGTGGTATATACTCCGAAAGAGCTTCTATGCTGTCATTTATGCCGGGCACAACCACCGTGCGTATACGACAGCGTTTTTTTGTTTTAGCAATATAATCAAGCGCATCAAGAACGTAGCAAAGATTACCGACGGTAAATTCCTTCATTTTTTCGGGAGTTGGAAATTTCAAATCGGCAAGCACCATATCCGACTCGTCAATCGCCTTTTTCACACTATCGGTAAGTGGCAGAGCAAGAGAGGTATCAAGCACGTAACCAACGCCGTTACGCTTCAAAAGCCTGCCCGTTCTGACTATTTCATCACTCTGTAATAGTGGCTCACCACCGGAAAAAGTCACTCCACCACCATTTTTGAAATATGGCTTATAGCGTAGCGCTTTTTTTGCAAGCTGTTCGGGCGAATAATATTTGCCCCCTGCCTTTTGGGTGTCGGGGTTATGACAGTAGACGCATCTCAACGGACAGCCCGACAGAAAGATACAGTAACGAATTCCGTCACCGTCTCTGGCTGCCATAGATTCAAAAGAATGTACGAACATATCAAACCTCCCCAAAAGTAATAAAGGCATTTATTTCAACCACGTAGCCGACAACTATGTCAACTCATAACATCAACAAAGCTGATTCATGGTCTGTAATCAGCTTTGCTGATGCTTCATTATCACAGCGAATCGTGGAAGGTTCTGCTGATTACCTCTTCCTGCTTATCGCGAGTGAGCTTATTGAAGTTTACGGCGTAGCCCGAAACTCGAATGGTCAAAGTAGGATATAAGGTCGGGTCGTTCATTGCGTCGATGAGCTTTTGTCTGTCAAGAACGTTTACGTTGAGGTGATGGGCGTCCTGTATAAAGTAGCCGTCAAGAACAGAGACAAGATTGGATACACGCTTGTCGTAGTCCTCACCGAGCGCAACGGGAGTAATTGAGAAGGTATTGGATATACCGTCACGGCAACACTCGTAATCAAGCTTTGCTACCGAATTGAGCGAAGCAAGAGCGCCCTCGATATCTCTTCCGTGCATAGGATTTGCACCGGGCGCAAACGGCTCACCGGAACGTCTGCCGTCGGGAGTATTACCCGTTTTTTTACCGTAAACAACGTTTGAAGTGATTGTGAGAATTGAAAGGGTATGCTTTGCACCACGGTAGGTTGGAGTCTTGCAAAGCTGATTGTAGAACTGCTTTGTAACAAGCTGGGCAATTTCATCTACCCTGTCGTCGTCATTTCCGTATTTGGGGAAATCGCCCTCGGTCTTGAAATCAACGATGAGACCCTCTTCGTTCTTAATTGGAGTTACCTTTGCATACTTGATAGCAGAAAGGCTGTCAACAAGTACTGAAAGACCACTTATACCAAACGCCATAAGACGCTCGGGCTCGGTATCGTGGAAGCTCATTATAAGTCTTTCGTAGGCGTATTTGTCGTGCATAAAGTGAATGATGTTCATTGTATTGACGTAAAGCCTTGCCATCCAATCGGAGTAGCCCTCAAACGACTTCATAACCTCGTCGTAGTTGAGCGTACCCTCAAACACCTTGCCCTCGGGGGCAATTTGCAAGCCCTCCTTCTCCTCCTTACCACCGTTAAGAGTCATAAGAAGAAGCTTTGCCATATTACAGCGAGCTCCGAAGAACTGCATCTGATGTCCTACCTTCATTGCCGAAACACAACAAGCAATTGCATAATCGTCACCGTAGTCACGTCTCATAAGGTCATCGTTCTCATACTGAATTGAGTCGGTATTGATTGACACTCCTGCGCAAAAATCCTTGAATCCCTGAGGAAGAGACTGCGACCAAAGAACAGTAATATTAGGCTCTGCCGACGGACCGAGGTTGTAAAGGGTATTGAGCATACGGAAGCTCGTCTTGGTAACCAGAGTTCTGCCATCGAGTGCCATACCACCCTCACTGGCAGTTACCCATACGGGGTCGCCTGCAAAAAGGTCGTTATACTCGGGTGTTCTGAGGTGTCTTATCATACGAAGCTTTATTACAAGGTCGTCAATAAGCTCCTGAGCTCCAACCTCGTCAAGAGTTCCCTCGGCAATATCTCTTTCGATATAAATATCTATAAAGCCCGTAATTCTGCCAATTGAGTTGGCTGCTCCGTTCTGCTCCTTCTGACCACCAAGATATGCAAAATAGAGCCACTGTATAGCCTCTTTTGCGTTCTCTGCAGGGCGAGTGATATCAAATCCGTATTCGCCTGCCATCTGAACGAGCGCCTTCATAAACTGAAGCTGACGGGAAATATCCTCAATTGTACGAATATTCTCATCGGACATATCACGCTCACCAAGTCTCGCCTTGTCAAGCTTCTTTTCTTCAATTAATCTATCCATTCCGTAAAGAGCGAGTCTACGGTAGTCTCCGATTAATCTTCCTCGTCCGTAAGCATCGGGCAAGCCGGTCAAAATACCTGCGTGACGAGCCTTTTTCATAGTATCGGTATAGGCTCTGAAAACACCGTCATTATGCGTTGTACGGTAAACGTACGACGTCCTGACAGCATCCGAAAGCTGATAACCGTACGCCTCGCACGCCTGCTCAGCATTACGGAAGCCTGCGAAGGGGTTTACTGCCCTTTTAAGAGGAGCATCTGTCTGAAGTCCGACAATCAGCTCGTTTTCCTTGTCGATATATCCCGGCTTGAACGAAAGGATCGACGAAGCGTGCTCGGTATCAACGTCAAGCACGCCGCCCTTTTTATTCTCTTCAATAAAAAGCTCGGTTACCTTTTTATATAAGCTTTTTGTCCTATCGGTTGCTCCCTTCAAAAACGAGCTGTCCGACTCGTAGGGCGTTATATTATTCATTATAAAGTCGCGTACGTTTATTTCTTCACACCACGCGCCTGTTTTGAATTTTCTCCATGCATCCATAGAAATTCTCCTTGTGCTAAAAAATTTCAAAAGTGTATATTTTGCCATAACCTAAAAAAAGGGCAATCGCAGAAAATCTGCAACTGCCCAGGCGTTCGGCTCAATATTGCGTCCGTTCCCTCACAGTAATCTGTGTTACGCCAGTTGCGGACGATTCCTTTTGACACCTGCATTATAACACACTTTATAAATTTTTGCAAGTGCTTTTACTAACCTTTAACGAAATTGGATAAAATTTTCATTTTAACCATACCATATTATCCTGCGTTGTAAAGGTTTCGGTACTATACAAAAACAGCGCCGTGTCAAAATTTCCGATATCATAACCCGTTACGTTTTTGAGCAAAACGCCAATTGGATTTCTTACGTATCTCAGGTCAACAAGCACTATTTCCGACCACTCCCCAAGCATCAGGGGAAGCATAATATGAGCGTAGGAATCCTTGAACACAAGTAGCTTTCCACCCTCAGAGTCGGTTTTTACCCTTACAATAGGTTGATTTGTACCGAGATAGTAGGAATACTTATCCTTTTTGTCAATATATTCGTCAAAATAAATTGAAGGATAAGAGGTACTCTCGACGCCGTTGAAAATTTCTACACTCGCCTCGCTTTTTCTATCATAACGCTGAATTATATCCTTCTCAATGCCGATTGCTCCCGACTTTGAGGTAAGAGTTCCTTCAAACGAAGTAGAAATTTCATCTATCGTAAAATCGTCTTTATTAAGTAAAGGCTTGCCCAGTGCATTCAAAAAAGAATTATAGCCGATCAGCGCGCCCTCACTCGTCCAATGATGGTCGGTGCGAAAGTAAATATAGCTTTCTCTGTTTTCAAAAATTTTATTCTCAACATTTATAAACTCTGCTGAATTGAGGTTATTTTCAATATGCGAAAAAATCTCGCCCTCATCAACAACAGGAGAAAAATGAGGCAGTAAATCCGAATAAATATAGGTTGATGACGGAACCGTCAAAAGAAATGTGCTCAAATCATTGGCAAGTGAAAAATTATCAATTGCCATAATGTTTTTGTCAACAATTTTCATATCGGGCTGAGGCTGCACAGAATAAAGTGCTGACTCGGTAATATAAACACCACCCGAATCCTTTTTGCCAAGAGCCGAGTCCGAAACAAACTTCGCTTTTACAAGAATGTCTCTTAAGGGAAATTGGTCGGTTATATATTCCTCGTACGCCTTGCCGAATTCTCCACTTGCAAGAGTGTTGAAGGTGAGCTTGGGGCTCTGGGCAAGACTGCGATTTTCCCACTCGGAAAACTCTCTGTCGGGAACAAGAATATCGAGCACCGAAAATCCGAAAATAAGGAGTGCAAATATAATACAAATAATTTTACTTTTCATATTTACCTCCTAAAATCTGAAATACAAAAACGGATTGTAGCTGGAAGCAGTAATATACACAAGACTAAAGACAAAGCCGAGCACAATAAAGGCAAGGCTAAGGGCATAAGCCGTCCTCGGAAATCTCTGAACTTTAGCAAAAAGCATCTTGACAAAAGGCGTTGAAGCAACAAGCGCAATTATAAAAATCAACGCGTTATTCGTCAAGAGATAAAGAGACTCTTTATCATATGCTATTCCCGTACCACCAAAAAGAGCCCTCGTATACTCTGCAATAGCGCCCACGTCCTCGATTGCAAATATAACCCAACCGTAGACAAAGAGCAAAATTGCCCAAAGATGAGAAAACACCCTTGGGAGCTTGTCAAACAGCTTTAACAACAAGAGCTTTTCAAGAATGAGAATGACACCGAAATACAAGCCCCACAAAACAAAATTCCAGCTTGCGCCGTGCCATATTCCCGTAAGAAGCCAAACGACCAGAATGTTTCTCAGCTGTATCGCAAAGCCTCGACGGTTTCCACCGAGTGGGATGTAAACGTAATCCCTGAACCATGAACCAAGTGAAATGTGCCATCTTCTCCAGAATTCCGTAATGCTCCTTGAAATATAAGGATAGTTGAAGTTTTCAAGAAATCTGAAGCCAAACATTTTACCAAGTCCGATCGCCATATCCGAGTAGCCCGAAAAATCAAAATAAATCTGGAAGGTAAAGGCAATTATACCAATCCACGCAGTAAGTGTGGGCAAAGTAGAGAAGTCCATTTCGGACACCGTCGTCCAGAGTGCACCGACGTTGTTGGCAATGAGCACCTTTTTTGCAAGTCCGACAACAAATCTTTTAACACCGTCGGCAAAAAGCTCGCCGGTTTCCTCCCTGCTGTCAAGCTGTTCGGCAACCGTCTTGTATTGTACAATCGGTCCTGCGATAAGCTGTGGGAAAAGAGATACGTAACAGCCGAATTTGATTATACTCTTCTGCACAGGAGTACCTCCCCTGTAGACGTCAATTACGTAGGAAAGCATCTGGAAGGTATAAAAGCTGATTCCAATCGGGAGAACTATCTTACTTACGAGACTCGTACCGAAAACAGCGTTGATATTATCGAAGGCAAAACCCGTATACTTGAAAATTGCAAGAAGTCCTATATCCACAATAACAGTCAGGAGCAAGGCAATTTTTGCCCACCTTGAGCCACGCTTTGAGTCAACGGCTATTCCACCAATATAGTTTACCACGATTGAAACGAGCATAAGTATAACGAAAGTTGGCTCGCCCCATGCGTAAAAAACAAGACTCAGAATCAGTAAAAATAAATTCCTGAATTTCTTTGGAAGGATATAATAACCAAGCAAAACGATCGGCAAAAACCTGAACAAAAACAATAAGCTTGAAAATACCATATTATTTATTAACTATCTTTTCTCCGTCAAAAATTATAACGCCCTCTGCATGTCCGTGCGTTCCACCGTTTTTGATATACTCAATAAAACGTCTTTGAGTAGAGGTGGTTGTGGGAAGGGCATCGAGGTTTGATATATCGTGGGTATCAAAAACACGCCACGAATCCTTGAAGCTATCATATTCTTCAACCTTGAAAATATCAAAGTTGCCTGCAAAAAGTCTTGTGTTCTCGCCAAAAACCTCACGATACTTGGGGTAGAACAAGTACGAGCCACAATAAATCTTTGCAACGCCGTCCTTCCACAAATCGCTGAAGAAATTATATGCCTTTTTATAAGAATCAAAGCACATCTCCTGCGTCAAAGGAGCGCCCGATGGAATGTGACAGTCTATAATGTCCTCAAATTTTTCAACTTTGTAACCGTTTTTCTCATAGGTGTCAAAGGGGAATTTACGTCTTGTGAACTGCAGTCTGCCGAGAGCAAAGCGCCTGAGGTCGAGAAAAGGCTCAAACCAGTATACAGAAACAGTACCGATATCACCGTTTACTGCAATACATTCACGAGTTTTACAAAGAAGGTCACGCGCCGAGTCTGCAAAAATCTCGTCGGATATTCCCTTCTCCTCATACTTATCCTTAAGCATAGCAAAGGCGTGGCAAATGAGCACCAAATCAAGAGCATAATCCGAAGCCTCAGCAGTCTTTAACGACTCTGTCAGCCTTACAGCCCACTTATACGGAATTGCGCCCTCCATGTACTTTTTAGCGTATTCCTTTATTTCGGGAAAACGGTAGGAAAGGGAAATAAGCCTGTTTTTTTCCACACCGTTAAAACCTGCGATATCCAAAAGCTCTTCGTACAACATAGTTTTTCTCCTTCAATTAAATTTACACATTGCTTCTTCAAATTTTTCGTCTAAAATATAGCTCAAAGCCTCAACGGCATTTTCAGCCGACTTTTCAAAATTGCGTTTATCCTGCTCGCTGAATTTACCAAGCACCCAATCAGCCAAATCATAATCGGGATGAGGCTTTTCGCCAACCCCCATTTTTATTCTCGGGTAATTGCTTGACGAAAGATGCGCTTCTATTGATTTCAGCCCGTTGTGTCCACCGTGCGAGCCCTTGCGCCTTATTCTTATTTTCCCTACGGGAAGTGAAATATCATCGGAAATAACCACTACCCTCTCGGGTGGGATTTTATAAAACCTGCAAGCCTCTCCAACAGCCTCTCCCGAATTATTCATAAAGGTCGTTGGCTTCATAAACAACACTCTGTGCCCACCGATATTGCCCTCTCCGATAAGAGAGTGATATTTTGCTCTGTCAATCCGAAAGCCATGCTTTTCACAAGCCTTGTCAAGCGTCATATAGCCTGCATTGTGCCTTGTACCCTCGTATTTAGCGCCCGGATTTCCCAAGCCCACTACGATATACTCGATTTTACCCGAGCCTTCCTTTTCGGCACGCTCCCTTTCAAGCCTTGCAAAAATATCAAATATACTCATAACTCAACCACCATTTCACTCGCGCTCTCCATAGCCCTATCCATAAGAGCCTCTCTGTCAAGACGCGCCTCAGCCCTGATTACCTTTTCAAGCTCGGGCTTGGTTCTCGGGTGTCGGGGAGTAAAGACGGTACAGCAATCCTCATAAGGTAAAATTGAAGTTTCAAAAGTATCTATTTTTCTTGAAATCTCTACGATTTCTTCCTTATCCATACCAATGCAGGGACGGAATACGGGAAGGCTGGTAGTGCAGTCGGTAACTGCTATTGCCGACATTGTCTGGCTGGCAACCTGACCAATACTCTCACCCGTAATAAGTGCCTGAGCGTGACACTTTTTCGCCACTCTTTCGGCAAGCGGGAACATAAATCTGCGCAGAATAAGGGTGAAATAATCCTCCTCGCAGTTGTCTCTGATTGCCTCCTGAATTTCTGTGAGGCTAATAAAATGAATTCTGACTCTGTCAGTATACCTGCAAAGGCACTTTGCAAGTGCAATTACCTTTTCCTTGGCTCTTTCCGAAGTGTACGGGAAGCTCTCAAAATGGACAGCTTCTATCTCAACACCTCTCTTTGCCATCATATAGCCTGCAACGGGAGAGTCAATTCCTCCCGACAGCATAAGAAGTCCCCTACCGTTTGAAAGGTAGGGCATACCCCCTGCACCGTGCTCAGAGCCTGCGTGGATATATGCATACTTCTCTCGGATTTCTACCCTTACCACAATCTCGGGCTTAACGACGTCAACCTTCACGTCGGGGCAAATTTCGGAAAGCTCGCCTCCCACCTCTGCCATAATCTGAGGAGAGGTCAGAGGAAACTGCTTGTCGCTTCTGCGAGCGTCTACCTTGAAGGAACGGTAGGAGCTTATATGCTGTGGAATATTTTCACAGGCAACTCTTATAATGTCCTCCATATTCTTTTCGGCTCTGTAGGAAATACAAAGAGAAACTATACCGAAAATCTTTTTAAGGTTATCGTAAGCCTCTTCTACCATCGAGTCGTCCTCAGGAGTTACGTAAAGAGTGGACTGCATGCACTCAAACTCAAAGGCATCTCCCATCAGCCTTCTCATTCTCGCCTTTATCTTGTCACAGAGAAGCTTCTCAAACGAGCGTTTGTTAGCACCCTTCAAAATAAGCTCTCCGTACTTCATAAGTATCGTTCTTGTCATATTCTTCACCTTATATTCGCAATCTTGCAACGCTTTCCATAGCTTTTTCAAGCGCTTTGGCAAGAGTATTTATTTCTTCCTTTGTGTTATAATGAGACATACTTATTCTCAATGCGCTGTCAGCCTCCTTTTCGTCGAGCCCAAAGGCATCAAGCACTCCGCTTTTCCCCTTCTTTGCCGAGCAAGCAGAGCCGCTCGAAACGAAAATTCCATCACTTGACAGCTTGTGCAATAAAATTTCACTACGGTATCCCACAAGCGATACGTTGATAATAGACGGGCAAGCTTTTTCGGGTATATTCAGCTTAACTCCCTTTATTGAGCCCAGCACTTCAACTGCATACGAATAAAGCTCCTTTATATATTCAAGTCGCCCCGAATCCTTCATAAGCTCGTCAACCGATGCGCCCATTACAGCAATTCCGAGAGTGTTTTCGGTGCCGCTTCTCAGCCCCTTTTCCTGACCTCCACCATAGGTGTGAGGAGGAAGCACAAGCCCCTTTCTCACCACGATCGCGCCCGTTCCCTTGAGTGCGTGCACCTTGTGTGCCGAAACCGAAATAATATCAGCGCCCAGCATATCAAGAGACAGCCTCTCCTTCATATACGCCTGAACGCAGTCACTGTGCACAATCGCTCTCGGAGACACCTTCTTTACAGCCCTTGCCACCGAGGCAACGTCATATATTGCGCCCGTTTCGTTGTTAGTGCGCATTATACTCACAAGAGCAATATCGTCACTCAGCTCTGCTTCAAGCTCTGAGGTGGAAATTTTTCCACCTCTCGTAGAAAGTCTTACTATATTGTAGCCCTCCTTTTCAAGAGCTTCAAGAGTTCTTGAAACGGCAGGGTGCTCCGAATCGGTAGTAATAATCTTTTTTCCTACCTTAAGGTTCTTTTTAACTGCGCCTAAAATTGCAAGGTTATCCGACTCTGTACCACTCGAAGTAAAATATACCTCGTCGGCACGTGCGTTAAGACTTTTCGCCACAAGCTCACGAGCCGTTGCAAGCTCCTTTTCTGCCCTCAGACCCTCGGAGTGAAGAGAGGACGGATTGCCGAAAACGTCGAGCATTTTTTCAATTTTGCTTTTCGCCGACACCGAGAGAGGTGTCGTGGCACTATTATCAAGATATATCATAAAATAACCCTTGCTTTTACAGACTTTTCGTAATATAATACTATTATAATATAAAGTCAAGCATTTGGCAATACAAGATTTGAAATTTTTGAAGGAATTATATATGACGAAACTATTTTTTGCGCCTATGGCAGGAGTGGGAGACAGCGCATTCAGAACGATTTGTATGCGACACGGCGCAGACGGAGTTACAAGCGAAATGATTTCGGCAAAGGCAACCGTCTTTGGCGACAAAAAAACCTTAGAGCTTGCCCGTCGCACCGACGAGGAAACGCCCTTCTCTCTGCAAATTTTCGGCTCAGAGCCCGATATAATGGCAAAGGGAGCAAAAATTCTCTTTGAAGCCACACACCCTGATTTTATTGATATAAATATGGGCTGTCCCGTAAATAAAATAGTAAAAAACTCAGAGGGCTCTGCCCTTATGAAGAAGCCCGAGCTGGTATACGAAATCGTTGCGAGAGTAGTTGATGCTCTGCCCGATGTTCCCGTCAGCGTAAAAATCAGACGGGGCTTTGACGAGGAGCATATCAACGCCGTAGAAATTGCCCTGATGGCTGAAAAGGCAGGTGCAAGCCGAATAACCGTACACGGTCGCACGAGAAGTCAGCTATACGCACCCCCCGTAAACCTCGATATTATAAAAGAGGTCAAAAAAGCCGTCTCCTGCGAGGTAGTAGGAAACGGTGACGTCAATTCGCCCGAAAGCGCCTTGAAAATGCTCGAAACGGGCTGTGACCACATAATGATTGGCAGAGGTGCGCTGGGCAGACCTTGGATTTTCAACGAAATAAAATCCACGCTCTTCGGATTGCCAAAGACGGAGATACCAACGGGCAGAGCTTTGTACGAGGAAATCCTCACTCACCTTGACCTTGCCGTTTCGCTCAAGGGCGAAAGGCAGGCTATTATGGAAAGCAGAGCACAAATCGCATGGTACATAAGAAGCATCAAGGGCGCTGCTAAAATAAGGCAAAAAATAAACTCGGCTTCTACAAGAGACTCGGTTATCGAAATCCTGAAGGAGCTATATAAGGAGGACGCAGATGCTCAAATGCAATAACGAAGAACGTCTGGTAAAGGAAGCTGCCAACGGCAACACCTTTGCCTTCAGCGAGCTTGTCCACCACTATGAAAAATTCGTATTCAACGTGGCAAACTCATATATGTCAAACTACGACGATGCCTTTGACGTCGCTCAGGACTCGTTCATAAAAGCCTGGAACAAGCTGTCCACCTTCAAGGGAGACTCGTCCTTTTCGACGTGGCTGTACAGAATTACCGTCAACAGCGCCAAGGATGCTCTTGCCTTGCGAAACAGACGTTGGAACGAGCTTGAAGCCGACGAAACACTGAGCTCACACCACCCCTCACCCGAGCAAGAAGTAATTCACAACGAGAATTTAGATGAGCTCAGACACGCACTCAACGCTCTTGAGCCCGAAATGCGTGAGATTTTAGTGCTCCGTGAATTTGAAAATATGTCTTACGTCGAGCTTGCCGAGCATCTTTCAATAGAGCTTGGAACCGTAAAAAGCCGAATAAGTCGGGCGAGAACAAGACTTTGTGAAATTTTCATGGAACAAAAAGCCACCCGTTCCGTCAAAACTAATGAAAGAAAGTAAAGGAGGCGATATAATGGACTGTAATAAGGTTATAGAAAACCTGAGCGCGTTGATTGACGACGAGCTCACAAACGTTGAAAAAGAAGAAATATTGTCACATATCGCCGAATGTAGCGAATGTCGAAAACGTTATGAAGAGCTGAAGAAAATCAAAAAGGATTTTGCAAAGCTTAACGTAACATTGAACGGAAGGCTGGCAGAAAGCGTTATGACCAGAGTGTACAACGAACGCCCGAAGAAAAAAACTCCGTTTTTCTTCAGATATATCGGCACAGCTGCAGCCCTCGTTATAATCGTGGCAGTTGCAATGTCAACAAGGCTTGCACCGAGAAAAGAAGCAATGATCGAGGCAGACAGCTTCAATAACTATTCCAATAGCTGCAGCGATTATAAATTTGCTTATAGTGAGACCGAAAATGCGCCTATGGAAAAAGCCGAGGTCGGCGACGACGCAGGAATGAGCTTTGTCCAAAAAGAGTCTATTTCAGACGGATTTTTAGACGAGCGCATTGAATGTGAAGACGTGATGGAGATACCAACTGCAGAAGAGCCGATGATGGAAGCGCCAAAAGCCGAAGAGCAAAAATACGCTCCGTCAGCAGCTTCAACACTCACAATATACGTCGATGCACAGCCCGAAGAAATCAAGGAGCTGTTCAAGGACAGTCTTATTGAAACCGTGTACGGTGGAGAAAATACTATCATCCTGACACTCTCTCAGGAAAAGGTTATCGAGATATTGGACACTCACAATATTGCACACTCCACAACCGAGCCCAAAAACGAAGAAATTCAAACCAGAATACAATTCAAATAACAACGTACACCTACAACAAGTCTATCTCAGATAGCGCATTTATACACACAAAAGGGGATGTAAAAAAAGGTTAGACCACATAAAACCAGAGGGTGTTTTTAAGCAAAAAGCCCCCTTTGGACTCCCGAAAAGCATAACTTGTTTAATTTTAGTT
>JAZNRH010000086.1:0-4211 GCA_045590615.1 Eubacteriales bacterium | reverse complement strand
GGGGTATCATATCCTTGATAACTCTGGTGAGCACGTGTCCGATATGAGGCTTTCCGTTAGCCGTAGGTGGTCCGTCGTAAAAGACGTAGGGACGAGACTTGTCTGCTGTCTCCATGCTCTTTTCGAAAATTTTGTTCTCTTTCCAGAACTTTTCGATGTTCTTTTCTCTCTCGACAAAATTCATATTTGTCGGAACCTTATTATACATCTTATATCCTCCAAAAAAGGCACTGCTGCCATTATATTTTCGTACCGTTTATTGTACCACAAAAAAGAGAATATGTCAAATAAAAGTTGAATTTTATACAAAAAAATATTAAGGGTGGCTATTTTGCCACCCTTAGGTGATTTTTTTACTTTTCTTCTTCTTTTTTCTTCTTGTACTTTTTAACCTTATGTCTTACAACTATAGTCACAACTATTATAATTACAATCCAGATTACGATGCCGATAAGATTGTACGAAACAAAGACCACAAAATTCTCAAAGCCGTTTGTGAAGCTTTCAATTCCCGACTTGAAGCCCTTTGCAATTCGCTCACCAAAGGTAAGAGTTACGGGCTGCTTGGGTACGTAAACGGTAACTTCGTTTATGTTGACGTTAACGGTTGAATAACTAACCAAAGAGTCGTACTTTCTGAGGCTGCCCGTCATAGACTCTATTTCGTAACGAATGTCTGACAGCTCTCTTTCAAGAGCAAGCACGTCGTCAAGCTTGTCGGCATTTTCAAGAATTTTGAGCACCCTCTCCTCTCGAAGAGTCGCGCTTGCAAGTCTTGCCTCTATGTCGGTATACGCCTCTGTAACGTCACGGTTATTCTCGCTCGACGAAACAACGATACCAACGGTATCCTGCTTTGAAATAAACGCCTTATAATTGCTTACGGGAACACGGATTGTGTAGTGCGAAGAACGGTTTCCCGACTCGGCTGTGCCATAGCTGTTTGAATTTTCAAACCACGCACCGTACTCCTCGCAAAGCTTTTTAAGCTCTCTCACGCTGTTGTCGTATTCCTTTGTCTGAATACTGAAGCTTGCTGAATAGATTATTTTTCTTCCGTCGGTTACCGAGCTCGATGCTTTGTCCCCTGTTGGTGCAGAGGGCTCGTAGCTCTCTGCCTTTTCCATCGGAGCTTCCTCGACCATTGGCATTTCTACCACATAATCGGCAGTCGAGTCAAAGGCAATTGAGGAATTGGTCTGATAGTTCTCTGCCTCGGCATATTTGCCGTCATCATAGATTGGTCTCGTTTGGTTGGATGAGCAGGATGCCAAGCTGAATAATACTAAAACTGATAATAAAATGGCTGTTAATTTTTTCATAGCTTTTTATTCCTTTCTTTCAGGTTTCACCCTTTAGACAGAAAAAACATCTATTTGTTCCCAAAAAAAATATTTTTTTACAAAAAAGCCGTTGACCTTATGCAAAGCACAAAATCAACAGCTATTCTTTTATTCCTTTATGCTTCCGTCGGCATTGAATAACGGGAGCTTTTCAAGATAGATAATATCATCTCTGTCAGCAGCCTCGCCCTCGGCAAGTATCGTCATTTTGCCACAGACAATTCCCCCTGCCTTTTCAACGAGAATTTCAATCGCTCTGAGCGACTCGCCCGTAGAGATAACGTCGTCTACTATAAGAATTTTCTTACCCTTCATAAACTCGGCATCGGCAACGTCAAGGTAAAGCTTCTGTTCGTCCTCGGTGGTTATAGACTTTACGTTTACCTCAAAAACGCCCGTCATATAGAGCTTGGGCTTCTTTCTTGCAAGAAGATACTTTGTGTCCGACTGTCTGGTCATTTCATAAGCAAGAGGTATACCCTTGGATTCGGCTGTTATTATGTAATCGTATTCCGGTGCTTTTTCAAGAAGGGCAGTTGCCGCGGCTGCAGTCAACTCATTGTCTCCGAAAATTACGAATGCGCCGATGTATAAATCGTCTGTTACCTTACAAATGGGAAGCTTTCTTTCTACTCCTGCTATAGTCATAGGATAATAATTCATATCTTTCAACTCCTTTTGTTATATTATACTACTTCTGTTTTCAAAAATCAACATTATTTGAGCAATAAAAGTACTAAAAGCCCAAGAATTATTCTATAAATTCCAAACACCTTGAAATCGTGCTTCTTGACGTAGCCGACAAGGAATTTGATTGCAAGAACGGAAACTGCAAAGGCTGTTACCATTCCGACGGCAAGATAGACGTATTCCTCGGGAGAATATAGAAATCCGAGCTTTACTATCTTCAACAGGCTTGCGCCAAACATTACGGGTACTGCAAGATAAAACGTGTACTCGGCGGCAACCGTCCTTGAAACACCAATCAGCAATGCGCCAAGTATAGTCGCGCCTGAGCGTGATACACCCGGAAAAACAGCTGCGATTACCTGAAAGACACCTATAATCAGGGCTGTTTTGAGCGTTATTTCGGAAATTGAATTGATTTTCGAAGAGCTTTTTTGAACGCTTTCCACAACAATAAAAAGAATACCAAAGACTATCAGTGCAATTGAAACCGAAAATGAATTGTAGAAATACTTATCAAAAAAATCCTCGAATAAAACACCGATAACTGCAGCCGGAAGACAGGAAACTATTATTTTTACCCAAAGAGAAAATATTCCTTTTTTTACTATCGGCTCTCCTTTTTTGAAGGAGAAAGGGAACAGCTTATTCCAATAAATGAGCACTACTGCAAGTATTGCACCAAGCTGAATTACAACGAGAAAGAGCTCCTCAAAGCTTTCGGAAAAACCGGGCTTGAACAATTCGTTGAAAAGTATCATGTGACCCGTACTGCTGACGGGAAGCCATTCGGTAATTCCTTCGATAATTCCAAGTAAAAACGAAAAAAACAAATCAGTATTGAAAATCTGCATATTTTTCCTCCAATCAGGTGATGATTTATTGTATCACACATTTTTTATTTTGTCAAAAAAACTTGACTGAAAATAATAATTGTTATATACTTACCTTGTCGGTATAAATTTACTTTGTTTCAGGATGGTATTATGTCTAAAAAGTTATTCAACAAAAAAGATATAATCGTTTTTCTCTGTCTCATAGCCGTTGCAGTAGTATGCTTTTTCTTTATATCAAGGGAGAACGGAGAGACGGTTGAAATATGGCGCCGGGGAAAGCTTTACGAAACCTATGATCTTAATACACCTTTTGAGCTTTCTCTTGAAAACGGTGTAATTATCAAGTGCGACGGGAAAGAGGCTTGGTTTGAAGTATCTGACTGTCCCGATAAGGTTTGCATAAATACGGGACGTCTGTCAATTTCGGGAGAATGGGCTGCCTGCCTGCCAAACGAAACGGTAATCAAAATAAGGGGCAACGACAGCGTTGACGTGGTGAGCTAAATGAACAAAACCAAAAAAATCACTCTTACTGCTCTACTCTCGGCAGTCGCTCTCGTACTCTCTTTTATTGAAGGAAGCTTCGTTTTTGTGCCTCAATGCCCGGGCGTTAAGGTGGGGTTATCCAATATCGTAATAATGTTTGCACTTTTTTGCATAAACAAAAAAACTGCAATTTCAATCTGTGTACTCAAGGCTCTTTTTGCTCTGCTTACAAGAGGCGCAACAGCCGGACTTCTCAGCCTTTCGGGTGGTATTGTATCTATTACGGTTATTATTGTAGTGTCAGCACTCTTTAATAACGTGTCAACTGCTGTGCTGAGTGTACTTGCGGCACTATCTCACAACCTTGCTCAATTTGCTGTTATCAGTCTTATATATGCACCTACCTCAATGCTTCCATATCTGCCCCTGCTGATTGTTTCGGGCATTGTTTTCGGAGTTGCAAACGCCATTTTTCTACATGCAATAAAGCCGTCGTTAATCAAGCTATGGAGTGACAAGTGATGAAAAAGCTATTGTTTATACTACCGATAATTTTTCTATTATCTTCATGTGGTAATGAAAGACAAAGCACTCAATTTTTCGGATATTTTGATACGGTTATATCGGTTGACGGATATTTTGACTCGGACGAAGATTTTGAAAAGGCTTGCTCGATTGTTGAGGGCACGTTAAAAGAATATGACGGAATTTTTGATATATACGAAAACGGTGAATTAAAAGTATTGAACGAAAGCAGAACACTGTCCTTGTCTCCTGCTCTTGAAAGCGCTATTCACTTTGGGATAAAGGCAGAAGAAGTCACGAACGGCTATTGCAACATTGCAATGGGCTCGGTGCT
>JAZNRH010000085.1:0-31005 GCA_045590615.1 Eubacteriales bacterium | reverse complement strand
AGATGAAGAAAAGGCTAAACTTCAGGGACTTCCCACATCTCTCGAAGAAGCTCTCGACGCTCTCGAAAAGGACCACGACTACCTCACAGCAGGCGGTGTATTCCCCGAAGAACTCCTCAAGAACTTCATCAAGACAAAACGTGCAGAATGTCGTGAACTCGCAAACATCCCTCATCCTGCTGAATTTGATAAGTATTATAATTTATAAAAAATCAAAATGCACAGCCCATACAAAAAACATTATTCATGCAAAATTACAAAAAGGGATTGACGAAAATCGTCAATCCCTATCTGTTTTTACAGTCCTTTATTCTTGCAAGACGTCTTTTACCACAATTGCATATAAAGGTGCTCTATTTCTTCTATTTTTGGAAGTCTTGGATTTGTAGCCGTGCAGGCGTCGTTGAGAGCTGCCTGAGCCATTGACGGAATTTGAGCGAAGTACTCTTCTTTGGTGCATACACCCGTTTCGGAAATCGAAAGTGGCATATCCATTTCCTTCATCATAAACTGACACCAATTTGATAAAGCTCGTATTGTAGTAACGATATTAAAATTCTGTAGTCCAAGAACTCTCGCAACTGTTGCATATTTACGAACGTGCTTTGGATAATCGGTTTTCAGCCTCGAATACTTGTCAATTTCACTGTTGAATTCGATAATGTGAGGGAGGAGCATTGCGTTAGCTCTGCCGTGAGGAATATGGAATTTCGCACCTAATTGATGCGCCATTCCGTGATTTAATCCAAGTGACGCCGTATTGAACGCAAGTCCAGCAAGACAAGAAGCTATATGCATCTTTTGTCTTGCGTGAGTATCGTTGTTGTCAAGATACGAACGGAGTAAGAACGAGCCTGTGATTTCAATGGCTTTTTCAGCAAGAGCAGCCGAAAATTCATTGTTGTTCGTGCTTACGTAGGACTCAAGAGCGTGAGTGAATACGTCCATTCCCGTATCAGCTGTGATATTGGCCGGAACCGTTTTGACAAGCTCTGCGTCCAGAATTGCCTCGTCGGGTAGGAGAGAGTCGTCTGCTAAAGGAATTTTTACGTGGTTTTCATTGTCTGAAATAACCGAAAAAGAAGTGACCTCACTTCCCGTGCCACTGGTCGTTGGTATTGCTATAAGAGAGGGACGGGGATAATCTCTGTCCATCTGGCTTGCTACTTCTCTGATAGCCTTTGCAGAGTCTATTGCAGAGCCTCCACCTATTGCAATTAACACCTCGGATTGATTTTTGAGAACTGCTTGTACTCCCGAGGTTATTTTTTCAATCGGTGGGTCCGGAATAACGTCGTCAAAAATAGCCCATTCTATCTTTGCACTTTCAAGGCGTGAGGTGATATGGTGTACCATACCACTTTTCACAACGTAGGGGTCGGATATAATCAAGGCTTTTTTGTATGGCAATTCAGAAAGCCTGTCAAGAGAATTCTCTCCGAAATATATATGTGTTTTAATATCAAAATGCTTCAACACTTGCACCGTCCTTAGTAATTAATGTTAAATTATTATAACACAAGAAGTCGCTTATTTCAATATGTTTTTGCTAAATTGTTAAATTTTTTTCAAACATTTCGAGGAATTTTTCCACATTTTCCTCGCAGTAGTCTATTTCCGAGGAATAAAGCCTTGCGTATTCAACCACGTTATCGTTGCCCACCTTGAGCATTGCCATAATCATGCGAGCACTTTGAATCGCAAAGCAAGCACTGCTTTTTACCATTAGTTTTGCGTTAACGTATCGGTATAAAAAATATATGGTAAGCTGTTCAATGGCGATGTCGTATTCACAATCATTGTAAACGTCCTTTACGTCTGCATTCTTTAGTGTCACGAGTAGCTCGGTCCATTTTTCGTCAAGTCTTTCAAGCCCGATATAAAAATCACACCACTCACTAATGCTTAATTCGGGCATTTCGCAATCAATGATTTCTAGGATTTTGCTGTGCCTTTCTTTAATAGAAAGGCTGCGCTCCTTCATAACGTTAATCAATGATTGCCTCGTCTCGATAACAGAGCGTTCATCTTGATTGTAATAATCAAAATTAAAGTTATCAAGCTCAAAAGGGAGCTCACTTTTCAAGATTAGCTCACCCACAGCCTCGCAACAAAGCCCAAGCCCGATTTCGACACAGTTTTCATAGTAGTTTCTGAATCTTGGATGCTCGTTGCAAATATCACATAGCCCATTTTCGCCAAGCTCAATAATAATGTCGCAAAGCCCGTCTTTATTAAGAAACGGACATCTTTCACCGTTCAGTATAAAGTGAGGGGTAGCTTCTCTTGATATAGAAGTATCCAATCTGTTTTTGATATTTCCTTCCAGCGTGTCGTAATAGCAAAGCGTGTCCTCGTCAATGTCTATTTCCCAACCTACGCAACAGCTGTGCTGACAATCGCCGGCAATGCACTTGAATTTTTTATAGTAGCTCGGATAAATTTCTGTCACTATGTCACAACCTTCTTTCGTACTTGCAATTTTATCATAAACAGATACAAAAATCAATAGATTGAATCAAAACAAAAAAGCCATACTGACGTATGACTTTTTTAATTTTGGCGGAGGGGAAGGGATTCGACGCAAAGCAATGCTTTGCTTTTCACTCGGGCGCAGCCCTCGTGTTCCTGCCTAAAAACTGTTCACCGAACAGTTTTCTTAACGGCAGTATCCCTCACGGGTTCGAATCCACTATAATCAAAACAAAAAGCCATACTGACGTATGACTTTTTGTTTTGGCGGAGGGGAAGGGATTCGAACCCTTGTGGGCTTGCACCCAAACGGTTTTCAAGACCGCCTCGTTATGACCACTTCGATACCCCTCCGTATAGGGAAAAACTATTTAATTGTAAACTACGTTGGAACACCAAACCGTTCAAACGGTTTTCAAGACTTCGTGCCCTTCCGAAAAAGAGCTCGCCTTGTTCACGAAACAAGTTTCGCTCCAAGACTCACATTTTCGTTAAGCACTCACCAAAAACGACACACAGTGTCCTTTTTGACTCGCTTGCCCGTTATGACCACTTCGATACCCCTCCGTATAGGGAAAAACTATTTAATTGTAAAACACCTTTGTGCTTTGCTATCATTATTAGACAGCTTATATATTTTACTATAAGTATTTGATTTTGTCAATACTTTTTGAAAAAATATTAGAAAAAGGTTTTTGCAAAAGTTTGTTTTTTATAGTCAACTGTGTTAAGACTCGTTCATAGAGAGCGTCTGGACGTTTGTAACGTGCAGGGGCTTTTTGTAGTTATTACTTCAAAACCTTTAAGTAATCAAGTACGGACAGTACAATGCCAACCAAAACGTACAGGTCAACAATTCCACCCAAAAGACCGATGATGATACCGAGTACGGGGATTTTTGCAAGTATTCCGATTAAAACACCGGCGATAATGCCCACAACAAGATAGATAAGGATGTTGATGATTAATGCCGCGATGTCTTTCTTGTCCTTAAATGAAAAAGGGAAAATCTTCTTAATAAGTTCCATGGTTGTTCTCCTTTCTTTAATATAAAAATATTATAAACTATATTTCGACATTTTTCAATAGTTATGGAGAAAATTTATTGATAATATTTTTCAAACGTTCGGGCAGATTCCTACGACTCGCTTCGCTCCCTGTACGGCTTGAACTTTTGCTCTTTTCGTTTCTCTTCAAGGCAAAAGTCCCCCACACGCTCACGGGTTCGAATCCACTATAATCAAAACAAAAAAGCCACCCTATTGGGTGACTTTTTTGTTTGGCGCAGCGTAAGGGATTCGAACCCCTGACCTTTTGGTTCGTAGCCAAACACTCTATCCAGCTGAGCTAACGCCGCACTTAAGGTACTTGATAAGTATATTACAAAAGAGTGAAAAAGTCAATACTTAAACCGAATTTTTTTGAAATATTTTTATTATATAGTGAAATTGCATTGCAATTTGCTTGTAACAAACAAAGTCTACCTATTAACTCGTGAGCATCAGCGAACATCAGTTTCCGGAGGCGACAGTATCTGTTTTTTTCTTTTTTATTCTATAAACGATTATAAATGCAATTAATTGAAGAATGATTGTTGTAATCCACGAAATAGGATATGAGACGTAAAGAGTTTCCGGAGTATGATGCTTTGCGAAAACTGTGAATATCCAGCCTATTCTCATTATGACTACGCCGAAAATGGAAAGAAACATAGTTATCATAGAAGCGCCGAATCCTCTTATTGCGCCCGTAATGACGTCCATTATGCCACAAAGGAAATAAAACTGGCAAATATATGACATTCTTATGAGGCCTGCGTTAATTGCCACCGATGAATCGGTAATATAAATTGATAACAATTGTGGAGCGAAGGCGCGAGCAATTCCACCCACTAATGCGCCTGCAAACGTAACGCATACGAGGCAGGTTATCAGGATTTGTTTTATTCTTTTGAAGTTCTTTGCACCGTAGTTTTGTCCTACGAAGTTTACTGACGTTTGAGCAAACGAGTTCATTGTTGTGTATACGAAGCCTTCGATATTTGCGGCGGCAGCGTTACCGGACATAAACACGTCACCAAATGAATTGACCGACGATTGCACGATTACGTTTGATGCTGCAAAAACCGAGCTTTGTATTCCTGCAGGTATTCCGATTGAAAGCACCTTTATAAGCTCGTCCTTGTAAACGCGAAGCTCTCTCAAGAAAAGCCTTGCCTCATCGGTTCTGTGCATAAGAGAAAGGGTGACGAGTACTGCTGAAACTCCTTGCGAAATAGTGGTAGCAAGCGAAACGCCTGCAACGTCGAGGTCGAAAACAGTAACGAAAATAACGTTGAGTACAACGTTGACAACGCCTGCTATTGACAGATATATAAGGGGTCTTTGGGTATCACCCAAGGCGCGTAATATTGATGCCGAGTAATTATATACCATACTGAATATTATTCCACCAAAATGAATTTTCATATACGTGGTGGATTTCGGCAGAATATTTGCGGGAGTGTCCATTAAAATTAAGAACTCTTTTGAAAAAGAAACTCCTATAACAGTGAGGATTGTTCCTGCTACGAGGGATGTTGTGATGGCAGTGTGAATAGTTTTGTGGAGTTTTACTGTGTCGTGCGCACCGTAAGCCTGAGCAACTGCGACGCCTGAGCCAATCGACAATCCGATGAAAAAGTTTACTAATAGTGTAGTTAATGAACCTGTTGCTCCAACAGCCGCTACCGATGAGCTACCACAAAATCTTCCAACGACTACGAGGTCTGCAGCATTGAACAAAAGCTGTAGAACGCTTGTTAAAATTATTGGAACAGTATATTTTATCACTGCACTAAGTATAGGACCTTCTGTTAAACTGAAGTTCTTTTTTAACATATTTATGCCCCCTTCATCGACTTAGATAATTGTAGCACATAAACGTAAATAAAGCAATAGAAAAACAAAATTTAGTAAAATGTTTGACAAAACAAAAAAAGTATGATATACTCTAAAATAAATATGTGTGTATAACGCATAAATTTATTTATTAAAGGAGTGAAGGTCCCTAATGGACAGTCCGGGTAGTATACCTTTATTTATCATCATTTTAATCGCATTAATTGCATGTTCAGCTTTTTTCAGCTCTTCCGAAACAGCTTTTCTGAGCTTTAGTAAGTCGAGAATGAAATCGGAGGCTGAAGAAGACGACAAGAAGGCAAAGCTTGTTATGCGTCTCAGCGACGGCTTTGACAAGCTGATTTCCACAATTCTTGTCGGCAACAACATTGTAAACATTCTTGCAACATCATTGGCGACAGTTCTTTTCACGAGTCTTATTGAAAACGAAGAGCTTGCAGTAACCGTTTCTACGGTAGTTATGACGCTTGCAGTTCTTATTTTCGGTGAAATCACACCAAAGACGGTTGCCAAGAAATCTGCTTATTCTTTATCCAAGAAGTTTGCATCTGCGTTGAACGTAATTTCAATCGTTCTTTCTCCTCTTACATATCTGTTCAATTTATGGCAGAAGCTTGTTATGAAGATTTTCAAATCTGACGACGAGCAGGGAGTAACAGAGGAAGAAATCATAACGGTTGTTGAAGAAGCAACGATGGGTGGAGAAATTGATGAGCAGGAGGGTGAGCTGATTAAGAACGTAATCAAGTTCAGTGATATTGAGGTAAATGACATTCTTACCCCTCGTGTTGACGTTGTCGCCATCGAAAAGGGCTTTGACAGGCAGCAGATTTCGGAGATTTTTTCAAAATCAGAATTTTCAAGACTCCCTGTTTACGATGAAACAATCGATACGGTTATCGGTATACTCTATCAAAAAGACTTTTACAGCGATACTTCATCGCCGGTATTTCAATTAATCAAGCCGATTAAATCGGTTTTCACTTCGATGAAAATATCAAAGCTTCTCAAGTATTTTCAGGAAACTAAATGTCATATGGTTGTTGTAAATGACGAATATGGTGGAACGGCAGGTATCGTTACTCTCGAGGACGTTCTCGAATCCTTGGTCGGAGAAATTTACGACGAGCACGACGAGGTTGTTGAGGATATTGTTCAGCTTTCGGAAAATAAATATAGGGTATTGGGAGCTACAGCTATTGACAAGTTCTACGAAACGTTTGAGCTTGAAGAGGGCGAGGACGATTCCAATATTACCACCTTCAGTGGATTTGTTGCTCATAATTTGGGCGAAATTCCTGAGGAAGGCTCTTTTGAATACGAAAATCTCAAAATCTCGATTACCAAAATTGAGGACAACCGTCTGGTTGAAGCAGAGGTTGAGGTTTTCCCTAAAGAAGAAACAGAAGAAGAATAATAAAAAACGCAGGGCTGTAAATCGAGGTTTACAGCCCTGTTGTACTATTGAAAAGACAGGAAATCCCCAAAGGGATTTCCTGTCTTTTTACTTTATAAAACTTTAATAAGAATAACAAGTTTTATCCTTATTTTACAGATGCTTTTATTGCTTTATGTGGTCTGATCTCTTTCGCAATACTATTTTTCAATTTTGTCTGCAATATCCTTAAGCCAATCGCCCTCAAAGAGTTCAATCGCGCCCTTGTCGGCAAGGTTTGCAAGAGAGGGGTCCATAGGAATTTTTGCAATAGTGTCAATGTTGTTCGACTTTGCAATTTCTTCAATATGGCTTTCTCCGAAAACGCGAATTTCCTTGTTACATTCGGGACACTTGATGTAGCTCATATTCTCTACAACAGCTACAATCGGCACGTTCATAAGCTGAGCCATCTTGACTGCCTTTGAAACAATCATAGAAACAAGCTCTTGAGGAGACGTAACGATTATAATTCCGTCAAGAGGAATGCTCTGGAAGACTGTGAGTGGTACGTCACCCGTTCCGGGAGGCATATCGATGAACATATAGTCCACATCGCTCCAGATAAAATCTGTCCAGAACTGTTTTACCATACCTGCGATAACGGGTCCTCTCCATACTACAGGGTCGGTTTCGTTTTCAAGCATAAGGTTAACCGAGGTCATCTGAATACCCATTTTGCTGACAGCCGGAATAAGTCCTTCATCACAGCCCTCGATGTTTTTCTTAACTCCGAACATCTTAGGGATAGAAGGGCCTGTAACGTCAGCATCAATTATAGCAACAGTGTTTTCTCTTCTGAGCATTTCTGTCGCCATGAGAGAGGTAACAAGTGACTTGCCTACTCCACCCTTACCACTAACGATTCCATATACTTTTTTTACACTGCTGTGCGCATTGAGCTTTTCCTTCTGGATTTCAGAAGAGCAATTGCCTTTTGAAGCACAGCTTGAACAATCGTGATTACAGCTTTCGCTCATTTTATACATTTCCTTTCTTTTACATTTTTCAATATAGTATTATACCCTTAATGCTATAAAAAATCAAGTGATTTTTTTGAATCGGTGTATTATTTTGAATCGGTGTATTATACTCCATAAAAACAAAGTGTAAAATATTATTGAAATCTATTGAAATAATAATTGTCAGGGTATATAATATTTGTGTGTAAAAGATAGAATTTTAAGGGAACAAAAATGGGTTTGTTCCGTCTAAAGTAAAAATGATAAAAAAGGAGGGTAAATAGTTGAAAAAGCGCATTCCGAGAAGCACTAAGGAAAGAGCTGTTTCGTGGATTTACATACTTCCGAGTCTGCTTGGTGTTCTGGTGTTTTACGTAATACCCTTCGGGTTTGTCATATACTATTCTCTGATTGATAACGTGTCAAACAAAAACTTTGTCGGTTTGGATAACTTTATTGACCTTTTCAAGAATTCGGCATTTATTATTGCTTCTAAGAATACTATGACGTTTTCACTTGTCACAGTAGTCTTAGCAGTTGTTTTGTCTTTGTTGCTTGCTGTTATACTTGATTCTAAAATTCCCGGCAAGAGCAAATTCAGGACCTGTTTTCTGAGTCCTCTTATGGTGCCCACTGCATCTATAATATTGATTTGGCAGGTTTTTTTCAGCTATAACGGTTCGTTCAATACCTTCATATCAGTTTTCGGACTTGAGCCTATTGACTGGATGAAATCTGATTACAGCCAGCTTGTAGTAGGGCTTTTGTTCCTGTGGAAAAATCTCGGCTACAATATGATTTTGTTTATGTCAGCCCTTTCAAACATCCCCAAGGACCAGCTTGAAGCTGCCGAGGTTGACGGCGCAGGCGCTGCTAAAAGATTCTTCAAAATCAAAATGAGGTATCTTTCACCTTCTCTTTTCTTCGTTTTACTTTTGTCGCTGATAAATTCCTTTAAGATTTTCCGAGAGGTATATCTTCTCACGGGTCAATGGCCCTACGAGACACTCTACTTCTTACAGCATTTTATGAATAACACCTTCAAGAATCTGGATTACCCCAAGCTTTCTGCAGCTGCAATCGTAATGTCTCTGGCAATAGTGATTATTATAGGAATTATATTCTTTCTGGAGGATAGATTCGGAAAGGATGTGGAAGAATGAAAAGAATTTCGCGTGCTAAAAAATTACGAAACATTCGTCTTACGCTATTCTTTATATGGGCGCTGTTGTTTGCGGCAGTCTTTTTGATGCCCACTTTGTTGACCTTTACCAACTCGTTTATGTCCGAGACCGAGCTCACTTCAAGCTACGGTGCCGTGCTCGGCAACGTATCGGGGGGCTCATCGTATATGTCTGAAAAGGTCAGCCTCAAGCTCATTCCCGATATGGTATCCTTCAAGCAATATTTTATAGTTTTGTTTCAAAGCCCCGAATATCTCCTGAAGTTTTGGAACTCTATGATACTTACTGTTCCGATTGTCTTAGGGCAGATGGCGCTTGCCTCTCTTGCATCCTACGGGTTTTACAGATGCCGTGGCAGAGTAAAGAATATCGTCTTTTTCTCTTACATAATTCTGATGCTTATGCCTTATCAGGTAACACTCGTTCCGAACTTTATAGTTTCCGAGACACTTGGAATTCTCAACACGAGATGGGCTATTTTTCTACCCGGTATATTTACTCCCTTGTCGGTTTTTATATTGACAAAAAGTATGAGGCGCATACCTCACGCTTCAATTGAGGCAGCAAGACTTGATGGAGCGAGTGAATTCAAAATATTCAGAAAAATTTGTATGCCGATGTGTAAAAATGCTCTTTATTCGGTTGCAATTCTTACCTTCATTGACAACTGGAATATGGTTGAGCAGGTGCTCGTTTTGTTGGACGACCCCGAAAAACAGCCGTTATCCGTATTTTTATCCCAGATTAATTCGGGAGAAATAGGAGTGGCATTTGCAGTTGCTACGATTTATATGATTCCACCGATATTGCTCTTCTTACACGGTGAGGAAAGTCTTGTCGAAGGTATAGCATATCAGGGAAGTGTAAAGGGTTAATTATCTAAGAAGAAAGGTTTATTATAACTATGAGAAAGTCAAGAACGAAAAAAGATATAATAAAAGATATTTCAATAGTATTCCTTGTGATAATGCTTGTTCTCACCTTCTTTTCAAATACCATTCTTAATTGGTCGTTACCTCAGGTGAGTGGACGATACACCGAGTACGGAGAAATCAAGACGGGTGTAAGAGGCAGTGGCACGGTGGTGTCGAATATGACCTATACCGAAACCATCAAGGGAAGCCGAACTATTGAAGAGGTTTTCGTAAACAGAGGAAAGCAGGTTGAAGAGGGCGATATTCTGATGCGTCTTTCTCCCACTGAGTCGGATGCAATCGACGCTCTTAAAGCTGAAATTGAGAGCCTTGAGGATGCATATACCGTAGCGATTCTCTCAAAGACCGAGACCAGTTATTATACCGACGAGGTTGCAATTCAGCACGCAGAAGAAGACCTTGCTTTGATAAAGGATGAGCGCGCACTCTTTACCGACGAATACGTGGCAAGTGTAAAGAAGAACGCAGAGGATGCCGAAAAAGCGCTCGAAGAAGCTCAGGACAAGGTCGCTCTTCTTGAAGAAAAGCTGAACGAAATAACAGATACGTCCGACGAGCCCGAAATTGTAAAGGCGAGAGAGGAATACGACACAGCACAGAAGGCTTACGACAGTGCTAAAAAGGCACTTGAAGACCTCAGCTATACCGACACCTCAGGGCTTGAGGCTCAGCGAGAGAGTCTTTATGACTCGCTTTCTGCTGCAGAGACACGCCGTGACAGAAAAAGAGCAGACAGTAAGGAATTGCTCGAAATGGCCAACAACGTTACAACAACGAAAAAAGCTTTGACATTGGCAATTACGGCTTATGATCAAGCAGTTGATACATACGAGCAGGCTTTAGCCGAGCATGACCCCGAAAATCCCGAATCGGTAACGAGACTCGAGAATGCAACGGCAAAGAAAACCGAGGCAGAGACAGCCAAAAACGAAGCGCAGAGCGCTTACGATGAGGCTGAAAGGGCATATAACGATAACAAGAGCGACATCATAGAGGCACAAAGAGCCATCGAGGACCTCAACACAGAAATCACAGGTTATGAAAACGAGATATACTATCTGAGAATGTCGATAGCTCAGGCGAACACCGAGAACAGAGAATATAACGGAGCTAAGACTCTTCTTGAAAACAGAGAAAAGACTCTTGCCGAGAAGAAGGAGACGCTTGATAAAGTTGTAAAGCAGCTCAACAAGGCTACCTCAGACGAGTTGAAGCTCGCCAAAAAGGCTCTTGATGAAGCAACCGAGGTAAAGGCAGAAGCAGATAAGGAGCTTTTGAAGTTAGACGAAATAGAGGCGCTCGACGAGCAGATAAAGACGGCAGAAAGAAGTCTGCAGTTAATGAAGTATTCCCTTGAGCAAAAGAAAAAGAGCGACGAGCAGAGCAATCAGCTTGACGAGTACAACCTCAATAAGCAGCTCGATAAAATTCGGAAGAAAAAGGAAGAGCTCAAAGAGCTTCAGGGAAATTCAAAGGAGGGCTACGAGCTTCGCGCAAGTCATTCGGGAACGGTCACAGAGGTAAACTTCAAGCCCGGTGAATTAGCAACCGACGGCGCAGGGGCAGTGGTTATTCAGGTGGTCGAAAGTGGCTACAGCATTTCCTTCTCTGTCAGCAACACCGATGCTCAGAAGGTGAAAATAGGGGATACGGCAACGGTATCCGATACCTATTGGGGTCAAAAAGTCGGAGCTACTCTGACAAGCATTGTTCCCGACTCAGGTGGAAAAACCAAGACCTTGAATTTTGACCTCAGTGGAGACGTAAACGTCGGACAGACGCTTACCCTTTTGGTTGGTGAAAAGTCCACGGGATATTCCTCTGTAATACCAAAGAATGCATTACATGAGGATTCAAACGGAAAATTCATATACATAACCAAGACCAAGTCAACTCCTCTTGGCAACCGTTACGTTGCAACGAGACTTGACGTTACTGTTGCAGCGAGTGACGATAAGAACGTTGCAATAGTTACCGATGACACCTATCTTTACGAATACGTAATTCTATCGTCAACAAAGCCCTTTGAGGCAGGCGAGTACGTAAGGCTGAGTGATTGATATGAAAAGGCTCATTTCACTCATAATAGCAACAATTGTTTTACTCTCGACGCTTATCGGCTATTTATCCTTCAAGGGTAGCGTAGCTCAAAAGGCATCCTTTGGCGACGACTATACGATCCTTCGCCTTTTCGACGAGGACGGATTTAGTAAAAGTGAGCTGAGTCCGATACGCTTTGCAATAGAAAGCGCAAGCTCAAATGAGTCGGGATCAGAAGGACGGTTATGGTGTGACGCATATTCTTATTTCACGACCGTATACGCTTCGAGGGGAGAGGGAAATCCCATTGAGTGCAGCGTAATCGTGACGGGTGGCGATTTCTTTGCTATGCACGAGCTTGATTTTGTAACGGGCTGGTATTATTCAGATACCGATATGAACTCGGACAGAGTAGTAATCGATGAAAGACTTGCTTTTCAGCTTTTTGGAAGTAACTTTGTTGAGGATTTGCAAATTCGCCTGGGCTCAGAGCTTTGTTACGTAGCAGGCGTGGTAGCAATCGACGAAACTCCTGCTAAGGAAATTCAGCTTGGCGACAAGCCGTTGGTGTATATCCCCGAAAGCATTGCTCAGCGCATCTTTGGTGAAAATAATTATGACAGCTACGAAATCATGATGCAGAATTCGGTTGATTCGTATGCTCTCAATGCCATTTCATCGGCTGCCGAAGGCAAGCAAATCATTGATGTTGTCAACCGTTATCAGCTCAAGAAAACCTTGTCTTTGATTAAAGAGTTTCCTATGCGCTCCTATCATACCGATAAAATAGAATATCCTTATTGGGAAAACGTCGACAGAGGAAACGAGGATATTCTGGCAGTATTGCTTATAGTAAACGTCATTGCTTTGATTTTATTCGTGTTCAACCTTGTATTATTTATTATCGAAAGGAAAAAAAGATGAAAAGAATATTATCTCTCCTACTCGTTATCACTACAGCTTTAACTCTCGCAGCCTGTTCGGGTAACAAAAAAGAAAAAACGCCCGAAAAGGTGGCGCTTGAGCACGTTTATCTTACCGAAAAAACTTCTTTTCCCGAAGAATTGGAATTCAATACGTTTTTCATTTCGGGAGACAGCGCCTACGTTAGAGCTTATAAAAACGAAGCTTATACCGATGAAAACGGCGAAGAGATGGAAAGATACTTTGAGGTTATTTATAAAGCTGATAAAAATTTCGGCAACCTCGTAGAGATTTTCAGACATGAGTCCAAGTATGAATGGGACGAGAACACGGGCACAAGCACAAACGAGTATCTTGAAAATATTTACCCAGGAATTAACGGTAGTGTATGGATTAACGTTTCGAGCTATAAGAGCTATCCCAAGGACAGTTCTCAGACCGAATGGGTTAATGAGAACAACGCTGTGCTCTATAACTACGATTCAGAAGGCAATCTTTTGAATACCTTTGACGTAAAGTCGGTTGTAAAGTCAATTCCCGAAATCGATGTCAATGATTATCAATCTATGTATATTTCATCGCTCGTTCAGACAAGCGACGGAATTGTATACGTTTTGACCAACGACAGAATTATCGGTATCGGAGAGGACGGCACTTTAGCAAGCACCTTAGAGCTTGAAGAGTCAACCTATTTCAACAATGTTGCAGCTCTTGAAAACGGAAAAATTCGTACAACTAAGTACAATTGGGTTAACGAGCAAAACTCAATCGACATAGTTGACTACGATATGAAGGCTAATACGAGTGAAAAGATTGTGTCCCTTGCCACCAACGACAACGTAATGATGGATACGAAAGGAAACGTTTATACTAACGATTACTACGTTGTCAGCCGAGTAGACCTTTCGTCAGGTGAGGAAACACCTATTTTGGACTGGATTAACTCCGATATAAATTGTGACAGAATTTTCCAGATAATAATCGATAACAATGAGGTTTACGCTTTTGAATGGGATAATAACTACACTACCCGTTCTCTTCTCCATCTAACTCCTGCAGGAGAGGGAGAAATAATCGAAAAATACGTAATCACTCTTGCCACTAACGAGCTTGACAGTAATCTCAAGGGTATGATTATCGATTACAACCGTTCTTCGGCAGAATATCGTATATCGGTAAAGGCTTACGGCTGGGAAGAGGCAGATGCAACTCGTTTTGATCAGGACCTTCTTGCAGGCAACGTTCCCGATATCATATCTCTTAACCGACTTGACGCGTATAAGTATGCAACCAAGGGTATGTTTGCAGACCTTGGCGAATTCCTTGACACAGACGACACTATATCAAGAGACAGCTTCCTTCCGAATATTCTCAAGGCGAGCGAAATTAACGGCAAAATTTACAGACTCCCCGTTTCCTTCAGCGTTAGAAGTCTGGTTGGCAAAGCCTCGGTAGTGGGAGACAGAGAGTCGTGGACGTGGGATGATTTGCTCGCTGTTAAAGAGAACTATCCCAATGCTGAATATATTTCAGAGATGGACCGAAACAACGCAATGGAAACCATCCTTCCTATTATCATTGAAGACTTCGTTGATTACGATACTCTCAGAGCCAATTTTACAGACGGTAATTTTGCCAAATTCCTTGATTTCATAAAGACTATGCCCAAGGAAATTGACTGGGAAACTTATTACAAGGAGATTGATTGGGAGGAATATGACAAGAGATTCAAGGAAGACAGAACACTTTTTCAGATTGGTTATCTGAACTCGCTTTATCCGTATAGCTATTTGTTTGATACGTTTGGCGAACCTATAAACTATATCGGCTTCCCGTCCTCAAGTGGAAGTGGCAACGCTGTTATGTTTGGTGCTCAATTTGCAATTGGTGCTAAATCCATTTATAAACAGCAGGCGTGGGATTTCCTCAAGATGATCTTCGAAGAGGAGTATCAGAGCGAAACGATCTGGGAAATTCCCGTAATTGCAGCTGTGGCTGAAAAGAAATATCAGGAAGCAAAGGACGAAATTACGGCATTGGGAGATGATGACTTTTATATAGATGACGATATGGTAGTAACACCGAGGGTAACCAAGGAGGTTATAGTAGAGGATTCGTTAATAGCTCCACTCCCGACTCCTGCTGACGATGCTCAGGTTGGCGAAAAAACACAGATGCTTCTTCAGCTTGCAGATAACACTTACAGAATTGCTACTACTGCAACAAAGCTCGTTCGTCAGAACGACCCCGTTATAGATATTATAATTGAGGAAGCAGCTCCCTATCTCGATGGAAGCAAAACTCTCGCAGAAACCTGCAAGGTTATCGAAAGCCGAGTAAATCTCTTCCTTTCGACGAATATGTAAATTGTATGACCCCAAACTTCAAAAGCTTGGGGTCATATAACAATATAGTATTATGCACAATAAATTAATCTTTTTTTATATAAGTTGCACATTGATTGACCGAAATATATCTGTTATAATAGAAAAAAATGATGGTAGGTTATGTTATGGCTGGTAAAATCAAGAAAATAGCCGATACAGTAGGTGTTAGCGAATCGACCGTTAAGCGCGCTTTGAGTAATTGTCCGGGTGTAAGCAGTGACACGAGAGAAAAGGTCATTACTATGGCAGGCTCAGAGGGAGTAAACAAAAGCAGCAAAGGCGCAGACATTGCCGTTATTCTGCCTTCTGTTCCATCGAATTTCTGGTGTGTGCTTTCAAAGCATATATACGAATATGCAAACAGTAAAAACATTAGCGTAAGAACGCTGTATTTTGGCGACATAAATTGTGACGAGAATGCTGTTGGTTGCATTGACATTGCACTTAATGCGAGAATTGACAGATTTATATTATCTGTTCCTTTTACCGAAACCATGCTCAACAAGCTTAATAGTATGCCCAAGGGAACGAGATGCGTTTTTTTGGAGGAGTACATTGATACGAGCAATATTGACAATTCCTGCTTCGTGGGCGAGGATTCATATAAGGAAGGTTATGAGTTAGCCTGCCGTTATATTAAAAAATTCAAGGACAGTAAGCGATTTCTAATTTACAACAGTAAGGTCGGTCTTTCTCACAAAAGAATTGAGGGCTTCGTTGCTGCTCTTATAGATGAGGGAAAAAGCTCAGTTCAGCTAAATATCACCGATATTAAAACTAACGCAAAATCGGCTGTATTTGCAAGAGAGTTTGTTCAGCACGATGACGTTGATTGTATTTATGCGCCGACAGGCAGTGCGATTATGGTAGATTTAGCTGTCAATAAGCTGAAAAAGGAAATACATATTATTGGCTTTGACGGAGTAGGAAAGAATTATTCAAATAATGTAAAGTTCATTGTAAATCAGGATTTGAAGGCGCAGGCAATTGCCTCTGTTGACGCTGTAATGAACAATACTATGACAGCCAAAAGCATATTTATACCAAGTAAGCTGGTTATAGAAAGAGAATGACACATAAAACAGACGGTCACATTTATACTCGGTGTGATTGCTGTGAGAATATATAATTTATAAGGAGGAAAACACAATGCAAAAATTCAGAATTGGTATTATGGGTGGTAGAAGAGGAGCTTCGTTGCTTTATTACACAAAGTATCTTGAAGGTCAGATGGAGATTACGGCTCTTTGCGAGAACGACCCAAAAGTAATAGAAGAGATAAAGGCTAATCCTGACATGGATATCTCGACCGTAACTTTTTACGATAATTTTGATGAGTTTATTGATTCCGGAATTGATGCAGTATATCTTGCCAATTATTTTCACGAGCATGCAAAGTATGCGATTAAGGCTCTTGAAAGAGGAATTCACGTATTTTCAGAGACAACTGCTGCACCAAGCTATGCAGAGTGCGTTGAGCTTATAGAGGCACAGGAAAAGTCCGGAGCAAAGTATATGCTTGCTGCAAACTGTGTTTATTTCAGAGCAGTTCAGGCAATGAAAAAGAACATAGACGAGGGTAAAATCGGCAAGGTTGTATATGCTGATGCTGAGTATGTTCATCCATCAACACCTAACATCAACGGCTACGGTGGCGAAATTGATAAAACCAATCTTCATTGGAGAAATACATTGCCGGGCTGTTATTACAATATGCACGACCTCGGTCCACTTATGTTTATGACGGGTTCTACTCCCAAGAGAGTTGTTGCGAAGGCAGCTTTCGTTCCGGGTGCTAATCCTAAGCCTCTCGTTTCGGCTTCGAGATGCGATGCTCTTGTAGAGACCGATAGTGGTGCAGTATTCCATTATTCAGGTTGTACCGGTGTAGGAACCAAGGGCAAGTGGTACAGAATAGCAGGTACGGGTGGAACACTTGAATCTGTAAGATTTGATGAAGCTGAAAAGAAGATAGTTATAGGTGGATTGCACGAAGAACCTGAAATCAAGGAGCTTGCATGGAGTGACCTCGATTTGTTCACCAAGGAAGAGGAAGAAAAGTACTTCGTAAACGACGGAAAGGATTTGGGACACGGTGGTATAGACTTTGTTCTTGTTCTTGATTTCCTTAAGGTATTAAAGGGCGAAAAGGAGCCATATTTTGACGTTTACCGTGCAGTTGACCTTTCTGCTACTGCAATAACTGCTTGGTACAGTGTTCTTTCGGGAAGCTCTCAGCTCGAAATCCCTAATTTCAGAGATAAGGCTGTCAGAGACAAGTATCGAAATGATTACCGTAAGCCATTTGCAAAGAACTACGACGATTTAACACTTCCTTGCGCACCTGATTTCAAAGAAGAGTTTAAGGCAGAATTGTAAAAGCAGAGGTTTTCATCTATGAGAAAGTATAAGCTTGGTATATTAGGTGGACGTAGAGGCGCGTTTATTCTCTATTATATTCATATGTTCAAGGATGAGCTTGAGGTTGCGGCGATTTGTGAAAGCGACCCCAAAGTTATTGAGGAAGTAAAGGCAAACGCAGATATGGACTCCGAGAACGTTGCTTTTTGTTCTACATTCGACGAGCTTTTGCGTTATGATATCGATGCAGTTTTCTTGGCAAATTCCTTTAACGAGCACACAGAGTACGCCATCAAAGCCATGGAAAAAGGGATAGTAGTGTTTTCCGAAACGACTGCTGCTGCCAGCCTTGGCGAATGTATTGACCTTGTTGAAGCTTACGAGAGGACAGGCACAACGTATATGCTTTCTGCTGAGTGTATATATTTCAGAGCAGTACTTGCTATGAAGGAAAGAATACGCAGGGGAGAAATAGGACAGGTTGTATATGCTGATGCCGAATACGTACATCCACGTACTCCGGGCAATGTAGAAGAGGTTGATAAAACCAATCTCCATTGGAGAAACACATTGCCGGGCTGTTACTACAATATGCACGACCTTGGACCACTTCTCTATATGACCGATTCATCCCCCAAAAGAGTTGTCGCAAAGGCGGCTGTGGTAGAGGGCGTTTCGGTAAAGCCTCTTGTTAACGCTACGAGATGTGACGCCCTTGTCGAAACCGAGAGTGGAAGCGTATTGCATTATTCGGGTTGTACCGGTGTAGGAACCTTAGGCAAGTGGTACAGAATAGCAGGTACCGGTGGAACACTTGAATCTGTGAGATTTGACGAAGTTGAAAAGAATATAGTTGTCGGTGGATTGCACGATGCTCCTGATATAGTCGAAATTGATTGGGACGATGTTGATATTTTAACTCCCGAGGAGCGGGAAAAATATTTTCCTAAGGGAAGGGAGTTACTTTCTCACGGTGGTGCTGATATTTTGATTATACTTGAATTTATCAAGGTACTCAAGGGCGAAAAAGAACCGTATTTCGACGTATATCGAGCAGTTGCGCTTTCTGCTACGGCAATAATGTCGTGGTATAGTATTCTTTCGGGAAGCCGTCAGCTTGACATTCCCGATTTTAGAGTGGCAGAGGACAGAGAAAAACACAGAGGAGATTACCGTCAGCCTTTCGCAAAAAGGTATGACGATTTGACCCTTCCTTGTAGTGTAAAGCCTTCAGAAAACTTTAAGGTTATTTTAGAAAAGGAGAATAAACTATGAAAAAGTTCAGAATTGGCGTTTTTGGAGGAATCAGAGGAACTTCTTTTACTGCATGCGAAAAAGTACTTGGTGACCAGATGGAAATAGTTGCTCTTTGCGAGAAGAATCCGGAGGTCGTAAGCTACGATAAAGAAAAGAATTACATTGGTGAAAACGTAAAGATTTATACGGATTTTGATGAATTTATTCATTCAGGACTTGATGCAGTAGTGCTTTGCAACAATTTTTACGAGCATGCAAAGTATGCAATAAAGGCAATGGAAGCAGGTGTTCCCGTGCTTTCCGAAACAACTGCAGGCGTAAGTCTTGGTGATTGTATTGACCTTGTTGAAGCTTATGAGAGAACAGGCACAAAATATATGCTTGGTGCTAACTGCATTTTCTTCAAGAGTGTTCAGGCAATGAAGAAGGCAATCAAAGAGGGTAAAATCGGTGACATTGTATATGGTGACGCTGAGTACGTATGTCCTCCCGATAACGTTGCCAACGATCGCGTAGGTGGTTCTGACCCCAACGTAGACATACACAATCTCCATTGGAGAAACACTCTTCCCAGAGCTTACTACAATATGCACGATATGGGTCCTTTGATGTATATTTCAGAGACCAGACCCAAGAGAGTAATCGGTAAGCCTGCAGCAACGGGTCACAGAGCAAAGCCTCTTATTAATTACGATAAGTTCTATTCACTTGTTGAAATGGAAAACGGAGTTGTATTCAACTATGCCGGAGGCACTTCTGCAGGCTCTGAAAGCAAGTGGTACAGGGTTGCAGGAACAGACGGTACTGTTGAGTCGGTAAGATACGACAAGTCACAGGCACAGCACATCGAAGCAAATAAGTTTGATCCTCCGGTAACCTTCAATTTGCCTTGGGGCGAAACGGGTGCCGTTACACCTGAGGAAGAAGAAAAATATTTCTCAAAGGGTGCAGACGGTATGAGCCACGGTGGAGTTGACTTGATCTTGTTTATTCATTTCCTCAGATATTTAAGAGACGAGGAAGAGCCATTCTTCAACGTATACAGAGCAGTAGACCTTTCGGCTACGGGTATAATGGCTTGGTACAGTGCTCTTTCGGGAAGCCGTCAGCTTGACATTCCCGACTTCAGAACAAAGGAAGCAAGAGAAAAGTTCAGAGGAGATTACAGACATCCCTTCGCAAAGGATTTGAAGGACATAACCTTGCCTTGCGAATACAGTGAAAACAGCGATTTCCAAATATATCTTAAGTAATTAAAGGCGGCGAGGTTGATTCAGAGCAATTTCATATATGATTAAAAATGAGGGTATGAAAAACAGAGTTTTTCATACCCTCAAATTATATACAATTACAGATATGGAGAAAATGTAGCTGATACTTCAGCTTTCATAGAAAAAGTTTGATTTTTTTCAATTTAATATTGCTATTCCGAGGTTGAGATAGCCTGCAAACGCAACCCATATAAGATATGGAATATTGATAAGCGCTGCTGTGCGAGATGCTCGGTAGAAGCTGACCACCATTGCAAAAATCAATCCCCATAATACAATTAACCAACCGAAAGAAAAATAATAAAGCGATAGATTGAAAAAGAAAATACTCCATAGGAAATTAAAGAAAAGCTGTAGACCAAAAAGTGCGACTGATTGACCTATAATGCTGTTACCACTGCCCGAGGTGAGCACGAGATACAATGAATATCCCATAATTAGATAGAGAGCTGTCCATACGACGGGGAATAGCCATGCAGGTGGGGAGAGTGGTGGTTGATTGAGCTGAGAGAAGGCCTTATATCCGTTTCTTGATATCAGCGCAGAAAGCCCACCTACTCCGAGTGGTATTGCCAGACAGATTAATAAAAGCTTGACGTTTCTGTTCATAAAAAAAACACTCCTTTCCGTTAAAACTGATAAGGGTTCGGCTTTCTTCGGGTTATATTATATGGTCGGGAGTGTTGTTTTATTCTATTATTTCCAAAGTTCTGTGTTCGAGGTCGACACAGCTATTGCACCTGCGTCAAGAGCAGCGTCGATTTCTTCAATATCCGATACAAGTCCTCCTGCAATGATGGGAATATCGGTTTTCGATTTCATTTGCAAAATCACCTTAGGTACGACTCCGGGCATTATCTCAATCATATCGGGCTTTGATATTTTCGTAGAATCTATTGCAGTCTGAATTGATTGCGAGTCAACGATAAATATTCTTTGTACAGTTTTCAAGCCGTTTTCTCTTGCCGCCTTGATTACGCTTGCCCTCGTACTGATTACTCCGTCAATTCCGATCTCCTTGAGATAAGCCATACCGTAACGATCTTTGCCTATTCCTTCGGCAAAATCAACGTGAACGAAAAGCTCCTTGTTCTGCTGATGAATTTCTGCGAGCTTGGAATCAAGCTCCATTATATTTGTGTAGAGGAGAAAGACTGTGTCAATTCCGTCTAAAGAAGCTGTGTCAATTACACTTCCGTCTCGGATTGCTGCAATTATTTTCTTTTCCATAATTAATCCTCCTTTTAATTTGCCGACGTAGCAATAATATCAATGCCTGTGCCTAAAATATTCTCAATTACGACGTCGCCTATTTTTACGTTGCTTCCTGCCAATGTGGAATTGATTACCTTGACACAGTCAAAGATTTTTTCCTTTGGCAAAGCAGAGCGTGATTTTACGCTTACAATGGAACCGTTTTGGCATTTTACGGTAGTGGTCAATACTCTCGAGGGGTGGGTTACCTCAGCCTTGGCATATACCTCGCCACGCTTACAGGTGTTGCCCTTGGTGGTAATGTTTTCACCGTCTATTGTTACTTCAATTGCACAGCCCATAGGACATACTGTGCAGGTTACGTGCTTTATCATTATTTTACCTCCTCAAGACCGATTGTTATTTCATCGGCGTTGATAGCTTCAAGCTGTTCTTTTTTGAGCTTGAGCTTTACCATTTCACCGGGAACGAGACGAGTGGCTTTCTTTTCTGCAACGAGCTTTTCACCCTCACGAACAACGATTTTCTTGCCTGTCATAATATCCGAAACTCTGAAATAAACGTCGGCGTCTGAGCTCTTTGCTACGCTCTGTGGCACAGTGTATCTTACACCGAAGCCACAGCGTATATTAATTCTCTCAACCGAAGTGTCGCTGCCGAGAATGAGCTGAGCTGCAGATGCGCCTGCAAGCTCTGCTTCTTCAGAAACGAAGTCTACAAGGTCGTGTACGTGAAGAACGTTTCCACACGAGAAAATTCCCGAAACCGAGGTCTCTCTCTTTTCGTTTACAACTGCTCCGTTAGTTACGGGATCAATCTTGATGCCTGCTTCTCTTGTGAGTTCGTTTTCGGGGATAAGTCCACAAGAAAGAAGAAGGGTATCACACTCTATGTATTCTGCCTTTTCCATATCGGGCTGAAGCGTCTTTTTATCAACGGGCGCAATCGTTACTCCCGTCAGTCTGTCCTTGCCGTGTACCTCAACGACGGTGGTTGAAAGCTTGAGAGGAATATTAAAGTCGTCAAGACATTGAACAATGTTACGTGTAAGACCACCCGAATAGGACATAAGCTCGCAAACAGCCTTGACCTCTGCTCCCTCAAGGGTCATTCTACGAGCCATAATCAGACCGATATCGCCCGAGCCGAGAATAACCACCTTTCTGCCCGGAATATATCCCATAAGGTTTACGAACTTCTGGGCAGTACCTGCAGTGTAGATGCCTGACGGACGGGTACCTGCGATGTTCAGAGCTCCTCTCGGACGCTCACGACAGCCCATAGCAAGAATAATTGCCTTTGCTTGATATTCTTCAATACCGTTTTCGCTGCTCATAACTCTTACAACCTTTTCGGGTGTAATCGAGTCAACTATGGTATTCAAACGATAGTCTATACCAAGCTCAACTACTTCCTTGATGAAACGGTCAGCGTATTCGGGGCCTGTAAGCTCCTCGCCGAATCTGTGCAGACCAAAGCCGTTGTGAATACATTGATTAAGAATACCACCGAGTCTTACGTCACGCTCGAAAATAATAATGTCACGCACGCCGCTTTTGTATGCGCTCAGTGCCGCTGCAAGACCTGCAGGGCCTCCTCCTACGATAATAAGTTCAGCATTTTTCATAGTCTGCACCTCCTTATTTAGTCTTTGACACAACGATTTCCGAGCCCTTGCCGGATTTCGTTACGTCAGTAATATCAATATTGAGCTCTCTTGAAATGATGCTCGCAATAATGGGCATACAGAAGCCACCCTGACATCTTCCCATCGTAGCACGTGTTCGACGTTTTACTGCGTCTACTGTCGTTGCCTTGGGATTTTGATGGATTGCTGCAACAATCTCACCTTCGGTAATCTTCTCGCAACGGCATACTATCTGTCCGTATCTTGAGTCCTTAGCTATAACTGCATTCTTTTCTTCGATTGTCATTTCGTGGAATGCGTGGCTGGCAGGACGAATGGGATTGAATTCCTTGTTTATTTCAAGAGGACGGATTTCCTTTACTATTTCTACTATGTATTTTGCAATAGCAGGGGCAGAGGAGAGACCGGGGGACTCAATTCCTGCTGCATTTATAAAGTGTTCAACGCTCTGGTTAATAATAAAGTCACCCGTATTACCAACTGCGCGAAGACCGGTAAATGAGGTAATAACCTTTCTGATTGGGAGATTTACAGTTTCGAAGGTTGCTTCTTTTGCAACCTTTGCAAGTCCTTCTCTCGTTGTGCGTCGGTCGTCCTTGTCTTCAATATTTTCGGCAGTAGGACCCAAAATGAGATTTGAATCAACTGTTGGCGAAATCAGAATACCCTTACCCATTGAGCTTGGAGTTCTGAAAATAGTTGCTGAAACGAATTTTCCACATTCTCTGTCGCAGAGCAGATATTCGCCTCGACGAGGTGTGATTTTTATGCTGTCGTCTCCTGCAAGCTTTGCAATCTCACCCGAATAAACGCCTGCAGCATTTATAACGATATCGGCTTCAACCTCACCGTTGATAATCCAGCCTGAGCCCTTTCTTTCAAGCTTCTCAACAGGAGCTTGAGTCATCAGCTCAACTCCGTTATCCATAGCGTTGCCTATAGCTGCAACGGCAAGCTCGTACGGACATATAATGGCCGAGGTCGGAGCGTAGAGAGCCGAGAGTGCCTTCTCGTTTATAGAGGGCTCACGACGTCTAAGCTCGTCACCGTCGATGATTTCAAGCCCTTCCACTCCGTTTTTGTTACCTCTTACGAGCAGCTCCTTAACAGCCTCGTTTTCTTCCTCTGTAAATGCTACGACGTAAGCTCCGTTATTATTGTATTTAACGCCAAGCTCCTCAGCAACCTTTGCCATCATCTTTGAGCCTTCAACGTTTAGCTTTGCCTTAAGCGAGCCTTCCTTTGCATCAAAGCCTGCATGTACGATTGCACTGTTTGCACGGGTTGCACCCATCGCAACGTCGGCTTCTTTTTCCATAATGACGGTTTTAATACGATATTTTGCAAGCTCACGGGCGATCATTCCACCTACGACGCCTGCTCCGATTATTGCAACGTCAAATTTTTTCATATTTATCTCCTCAAAATAAAAATAAGCGCAAAGATACCACGGAAAAACCGCAGTATCAATGCACTCAAAATCTCAGCATACAACTGTATACTTTATTGTAGCATTTAATAATGAATTTGTCAATTATTTTTTAATAAATATTTTTCAAGTGGTCTTTTGATGATGCAGGCAAGAATGATTACGATAACCGAGCTTGGCAACATATAAAGTCCGTTGTAAATCAGAGAGTAAAGCCAAGGGTTTGCCGTTGTGATGTTGCCTACTGTTTCGGGGGCAACGATTGCATAGATTGTAATACCACTTATAAAATGTACAATAAATCTTGCAACACAGCCCACTACAGCGCCAAGCTGAAGTGAGAATTTTTTGCCCGAGAAAATGCCTGCAAATCCTACAGCGCCATACGCAAGCACGTAGTCGAGGAGAATAGAAGGCAGACCCCAGCCGATTCCACCACCGATGATACATTTTACAAAGCCTACTACGAGACCCGAGCCGATTCCCCAGCCCAGACCGTACTGCCAGGCAATGAGTATGATGGGAAGCATTACGAAGTTAATCGAGCCTCCCGACGGACCTACCTGGATTTCCACCCAGGTAAGAATTACTGCCAGCGCCGAAAGGACAGCTGAAGTAACCATTTTTTTAAGTGTTGTGCGTTTCATAGAAGTTTTCCTCCTTAAGATTAAAAAAATCGCAAAGGGAAAACCCTCTGCGATTAGCAAGCATAAAAAACTATTATGTTTCCTACGACGGCATTATCCGCATCAGGTTCATGGGTCAGGACCGCACAGGTCCACTCTCAGCCCACTTTGGTGAGCTCCCCTTTGTGTTGAGTGTATTATAGCACAAAATGGTTTATTTTGTCAATATGTTTTTAGAATAATCCCTGAATAACTCCGTTTTCGTCAACGTCAATCTTTTCTGCAGCCGGTACTTTGGGAAGTCCGGGCATCGTCATAATATCACCTGTCAAGGCTACTATAAATCCTGCACCTGCAGAAACCTTGACGTTCTTTATGGTAACTACAAAGTCCTCGGGAGCGCCAAGCTTGGTCTGGTCGTCCGAGAAGCTGTATTGAGTTTTTGCCATACATACCGGGCAAGAACCAAAGCCGAGCTCGGTGAGCTGAGCAATCTGCTTCTTTGCCGAAGGAAGAATTGAAATATCCTTGCCACGATAGATGTTTTGCACGATTGCACGGATTTTTTCCTCTATGGAGAGCTCTGTGTCGTAGGAGAAACGGAAGTCCGGTTTTTCCTCTTCGCAAAGACGGACAACCTCACGGGCAAGCTCTTCGCCACCCTTTCCACCTTCAGCCCATACGTTAGAAAGAACTACGTTTACACCGAGTGCTTTGCACTTTTTGATAATAAGCTCAACCTCGGCATCGGTGTCTGTCGGGAAACGGTTTATTGCAACAACCGACGGAAGTCCGTATACGTCCTTGATGTTGGAAACGTGACGCAGAAGGTTGGGTATACCCTTTTCAAGAGCGTCGAGATTTTCACAGCCGAGCTCAGTCTTGGCAAGGCCACCGTGCATCTTGAGCGCACGGATTGTGGCAACAATTACCACTGCAGAAGGAGTTAGTCCTGCCATACGGCATTTGATGTCAAGGAACTTTTCTGCTCCAAGGTCTGCGCCGAAGCCTGCTTCTGTTATTGCGTAATCACCAAGCTTCATTGCCATTTTCGTAGCTGTAACCGAGTTACAGCCGTGAGCAATATTGGCGAAGGGACCACCGTGCACGAAGGCAGGAGTGCCTTCTAAGGTCTGAACAAGGTTTGGCTTTATTGCATCTTTCAAGAGAGCTGTCATTGCACCGTCTGCCTTGAGGTCGGCTGCAGTTACAGGCTTTTCATCATAGGTATAACCTACAATAATTCTTCCAAGGCGCGCCTTGAGGTCGGAAATTGACGACGCAAGGCAAAGAACTGCCATGATTTCAGAAGCAACAGTAATGTCGTAGCCGTCCTCTCTTGGTACTCCGTTTACTCTGCCACCGAGACCGTCGGTAACGTAGCGAAGCTGTCTGTCGTTCATATCAACGCAACGCTTCCAGGTAATTCTGCGTGGGTCGATATTGAGTGAGTTGCCCTGATATATGTGGTTATCGAGCATTGCTGCAAGCAGATTGTTAGCTGCGCCTATTGCGTGGAAGTCTCCCGTAAAGTGAAGGTTGATATCCTCCATAGGAACTACCTGAGCATATCCACCACCTGCTGCACCACCCTTGACTCCGAAAACGGGACCGAGCGAAGGCTCACGAAGAGCGACCATAACGCTTTTGCCAATTCTCTTGAGTCCGTCTGCAAGACCTATTGTTGTGGTCGTTTTTCCTTCTCCTGCAGGTGTTGGAGTTATCGCCGTAACGAGAACCAGTTTTCCGTCGGGCTTTTCTGAAAGCTCGTTGGCAAGTGATAAGTCTACCTTTGCCTTATATTTTCCGTAAGGCTCAAGCTTATCATCGGGTATTCCGGCAAGCTTTGCTATTTCGGTTATAGGTTGCATTTTTGCACCCTGAGCTATTTCGATGTCTGTTAACATATTATCACCTCAATTTTTCATTTGAAACAATTATAATACAAAACCAAAAAAATTTCAATCCCTAAATTAAGTGTTACTTGATATAAGCCTTCTGTACTCCGATGGAGTGCAGTTTTTGTATTCTCTGAAAACTCTGTTAAAGTATTGAATTGACGTAAAGCCACATTCAAATGCAATTTCCGAAATACTCTTGTTGGTGCAAGAGAGATCGCGCTCTACAAAGTTCAGCCTTACGTAGTTCAGATATTCTGTAAAGGATGAGCCCGTAATCTCCTTGAATAGCTTGCAGAAATGGTATTTGCTTACCCCTGCAACGCTGCTTATTTGTGCGAGCGTTATTTCGCTTGTGTGGTTTTCTGTAATATATTTTATAGCGTCGAAGATTTTCATAGCCTTGGGGCTTTTCTTTGTTTGCTCTGATGGGATAATCAAGCCGTGCCTCGTCATATAAGCCACCGTTTTCATTACAGTCGCCTTGATATATGCTTCGTAGGACAGCTTTTTTTCTGACATTTCCTTTTGTATTTCTTTTGCGATTTCACTCAGCTCTCCACCATCTTCCTCAATTATATACTGAAGGCATTGCTTTTGACCTAAGAAAGAATAAAAAATACTCGTTTCATCGTGAAGGGTGTCGGTTGCATCGTATATATCCATTTGAATATAGCTAAAGGTTGCGTAATCACTTTGTGGCTCAAGCACGTGGAGGACACCTTTGTTTATCAATAAAAACTTGTCTTTTTCGAGAATTATTTCGTTTCCGTTTACATTACATCTGAGCGAGCCCTTTGAAACGTATATCAGCTCTATTTCCTTGTGCAGATGAATACCACGCAGATTTGAATTTTTCACTACGTTGAGAGTGACGGTTTTCACGTGTAGGTTCGGTAGAGAGAAGTCTATGATTTCTTTTTCCATTACAATCTCCAAAAATAACAATATAGTTTCCGAAAATGACAATATATGTATTTGAAATGACAATATTGTGTGATATTATTTTAGTATAGTATATTTGATTTGTCAAGTACAAAAGGAGAAAAAGTATTATGAATAAGATTAAAATCGGTTGGGGAGAGTCGGATATAACTCCAAACGAGCCAATTGCCCTTGGTGGACAGTTTTACGAAAGAGTTTCCGATAGCGTTGATACTCCCATTAAGTGTACGGCATTTGCGCTTGAGTGTGGAAATGAGCAGATGATTATTTGCTCCTGTGACGTTGCCAGCCTTTCTGAGGAGATTATTGAGAAGGCCAAAGAAAAGATTTCCGACAGGATAGATATTCCTCGTAACAAGATAATATATAGCGCAATACATACTCATTCCTCTTATGCAATTCCCGGAAAATCGGCACTTGATTATCTTAAGACTGCAATTCCCGAGGATATGCCCTACGTATCACTTAGCACGGGCAAGGAATCAATGGATCCGAATAAGGCTGTGGATATTATAACTACGGGTATGGCAAATGCCGTTGTAGATGCGTGGAACAACAGAAAGGCAGGCTATTATCAGAATGCTTTTGGCAGAGTAGCAGTAGGAATGTGCAGAAGGGCTTGCTACGACGATGGCTCGGCTAAGATGTGGGGAGAGACCAACCTTGCAAATTTTGTAGCACTTGAGGGTGGAAACGATTCGGGAATGGAATTGATTTATACCTTTGATGAGAATAAAGAGTTGAGCGGCGTTATAGCCAATATCGCATGTCCTGCTCAGGTAGCAGAGCACAGAGATTATATTTCTTCTGATTATTGGGGAAGAGTAAAAATCAATCTCGAAAAGAAATTCGGCAAGAAAATTTTCGTTTTGGGACTTTGTTCTGCAGCAGGTGACCAATGTCCGAGGGATTTAATCCGTTGGGTAGACCCCGAAACACCCGTAAAAGACCCTAACATCAAGCATTTTTATCCCATTGAGAGAAGGGCAGACCCATCAATGTTTGATAAGAGTGGGCTTGACTTGGTAGGAAAGCGAATATCAAATGAGATTATATCGGTTTACGAGGAGCTCCCCGATGAGAAGCTTGACGAGAGCGTTCTCGTTCATAAGGTCGAGCGTGTTATTCAGCCCCTTCGTCGTGTTACGATAGCCGAGTACGAGGAGGCTGTTGAAAAGATTGACGCCTTTGTGGAAAAGAACAGAGGCAAGTCGATAAACTACGAGGACAAGGCAAGGCTCCACGTTTACGCAGGCACGGTAAACAGATATATTCTTCAGCAGACTATGGAGAATTATGATATAGAGGTGCATTTTGTCAGATTTGGTGACGTGGCGATTGCAACCAATCCTTACGAGCTTTTCCTTGATTACGGGAATCAGATAAGGGCAAGAAGCCACGCAAAGCAGACTTTCCTTATTCAGCTTGCTTGTGGTTCGTTCGGTTATTTGCCTACCGAGAAGGCAGAGCAGGGAAGTCATTATTCTGCTTACGTATCAAGTGGAAAAACCGGACACGTCGGTGGTGAAATTCTTGTCAGAGAAACGCTCAGACAAATTAACGAAATGTTTATGGAGGAACAGTAATGTTGAAAATTGCATTTGCAGGATTCGGTGAGGTCAATACTCCCATCGAGGTAATAGAAAGAAAGTGCAAGGGCGCTTGCGATAGTCTTAAAAGAGACGACGTTGAGCTATATCCCTTTTATCCGATTCGTGACGATGATAAGGAGACTTATATCAGAAACGCCGTAGAATATTTTACGGGTAAGGATTTTGACGTTATGGTGCTTTGCGTTGCAGGTTGGATTCCTACTCACGCAATTGTTAAGGTCCTTGATAAATTCAGGGACAAGCCAATGGTTTTGTGGGGGCTTTGTGGTTGGTATGAGGACGGGCATCTCGTAACGACGGCAGATCAGGCAGGAACGAGCGCTGCAAGAAAGGCTCTTTCTGATATGGGTATTCGTTTCAAGTACGTTTACGATATAGTTGGTAAGCCCTCAAATTCTGACAAGGTTTTGAATTTTGCACGTGTTGCAACTACAATATCCGAATTGCACAGCGCAAGAATAGGTCAGATTGGCTACAGAGACATGCAGCTTTACGGAACGATGTTTGACGGACTCTCTCTTAAAAAGACGGTTGGAGTCGAAATCGAATGCTTTGATATGCTCGAGGTTGTTCAAAGAGCTGCCAAGCTTGACGAAAAAGAAATTGACGCTGTGATTTCACAAAGAATAAATAAATGGACCTTCCTTAAAGAGCCCGAAGCTGAGGCTGTGAAAAACGCCTCAAGGTATTATCTCGCAATAAAGCAGATGTGCAAGGAAAGATGGCTCGATGCAATAAGCATCAAGGACGTTGACGGCTTCAAGAAGCTTTTGGGCTTCCCACCGGCGCCTGTTTTCACTCTTCTTGCCGAGGACGGCATTTGTACTATTCCCGAAAACGATTGCCTTGGCAATGCTACTCAGGTGATAGTTAATAAGCTTACGGGGCAGATTGGCGCATACCTTGAATTTTACGAGTATTTTGACGACGGCGTTCTCGCAGGTGTTCCCGATTACGTGCCGGCCGAAATAGTTGATGGCAATACCACTGTTTATCCTGCAGCATTTGGAGAGCTTTCGCAGAGCCTTCTCAACGTTTCAAGGGTTCGTGAGGGCGAGCTTACTATGGCGAGACTTACCTTTACCGACGGAAAGTATTATATGCATATCGTTAAGGGCGTTGGCGTTACGCCTGAGACTTGGGAGGAATGTGGCTGGGACAAGCCTGCACCTCAGCTTTCAGGCTTGAAAATTCTCCTTGACGATACTCCACAGTTTGCCGAAAACGTAATGGGACAGCACTATATTATTTCGTACGGTGACAACCGAGAGCTTCTTTACGAGTATTGTAAATTATCCGGCATAGAAATTATATAAAATTTGGCGTTGTGGTTGACACAACGCCTTTTTATGTGATAAAATATGGTATAGCCGAAGGGAATCGAACTATTATCGCCGAGAAAAGCCCTTTTCGGTCTAAATTTTCCCTTGTCGCTTGGAATACGTGTAGTATTCCTGCACTTCGCTGAAAAATTTATCCTCGAAAATTATCTTTCCTCGGTTC
>JAZNRH010000084.1:0-33003 GCA_045590615.1 Eubacteriales bacterium | reverse complement strand
TAAAATAGATGGGCTTTCTGCAGGTATCTATTACGTAAACAACACGACGACAGGTAAACTTACTGCCGTTTGGGTTGAAGGTGATGCAAAAGCAAGAAACGACATTGGAGTGCTTGTCGAAAAAAACACAGAAAAATGGCTTAGTGTTAACAAAAGTTCGCAAGACTTTATAGCCGGTACGTGGACGGGTACAGAAACTGCCAACCTCAACTCCACCTACTATATGACGGCTACCAGCAACAAGCATATATCAAGATATACCGCAGCTAAGGCTTATTTTGGTAAAATGAATACAAAAAACCTTCTCTTTGGTTTTAACAACATTTATTTCAGATACGCTTATCTTCCTGAGCAAATCATTCCCGTCGATGAGCTCGTAACGATGGGCTTCCACTTGGGAAAGCGTCAAGGCTCTATCAATGTCGAGTCTACCGTCGGCTTAAAATCAAAGTACGTGCTCTGGACGATGGACGAGAGTGGCGCTGTTAAAAGCTACACGGCAATCCTTCCCGCAGACTACAGTATCAAGAATACTCAGTCGGTTAATATTGCCAACTGCTTCCCTGATGCTAAGGGTTGGATTATAGGTATTGACGTTTATCCGTTTGCGAACTTTACAGCTCAAAACACAAGATACATGACCGTTTCCTACTCCTTTGCAAGTGGATTCAATGAAGAGCTTGTTTCAAATATCGAATGGAAAAACGAATGGACCACCAATGAAACGCTTGGTTACGCTGAAATCGGTTCTAAATTCGTCAATACTTGTCTTTACCTTGAATATATCCCTGAAGCTTACATTACGGTAAATGAACTTAAAAACACCAATGAATTATTCAAGTACAACGGTGCAAATACAGCGTATATTCAAGGCTATCCCAACGGAAATTTTGCTCCTGAGGCTAACGTTACCCGTGCAGAGACAGTTGCTATCCTTTCAAGACTTATTGAAAACAATTTCGAAATCTCATACTCAACTTCAAACTTTATCGACTGTACAACAAGCGATTGGTTTTTCAAGGACGTTGCTTACCTTGAGTCACTTGGTCTGCTCTCCTACCTCAACTCCTCACGTTTTTATCCGAACGAGGAAATCTCAAGAGGAGAAGTCGCCCAGCTTATAAACAGTATATTCAAATATGAGTCATCAAGCTCATGCTTCGATGATGTGGATGAAACGAATAAGTTTTATTCGGCAATCATAGCTCTTGCTGATAAAAATATTCTGAACGGATATCCAGACGGTACGTTCCGTCCCGATGCAAATATTACGAGAGCTGAACTCGTTACGGTTATTAACAGAGCCTTCAATCTCATTGCTAACGAAAACACCGTTGATATGCGTTCGATTAAAAAGACCTTCAACGACGTTTCGGGACATTGGGCTGAATATCAAATTCTGATGGCTGCCAATGACAACGTTTTCGGTAGCAATTATTATAGCTTGGGCGAAAGTCCTCTGAGTGAAACAGCAACTCAGATTTCATTTGAAAACCAGCACATAAAGGTTGTTATCAACAAATCCGGCGCTATAATTGATGAAATCATCAACAAAGCTACGGGCAAAAACATTGTAGCTCCATCAGTTTCACCTTGGTTTTCATACTTAACGGAAAACAGAGTTAACGTTTCGCCAATCTCAGCCGAAATCGAAAACGGACGTCTCAAGCTCTCCTATTCAAACGGAATAAAAATTTATTGCATTATCGAAGTTCACGACAACTATTTCTCTGTAGAGCTTGACAGTAATATTCCAAATACCATTACCGACATCATTTTCTGTAATCTCAGCGTAAATTCACCTTGGGAGCTTGACAATCCGGATGCCTACGGTCTATCGGCTATTCCCATGACTACAACAGTAAATATCGACTACTACCCCGGTGGAAGTGCTAAAATTGCCAAAGCAAAGGCATATTCATATCTCGGTGTCGACTCAATCGGTTCAAAGGTGGGCGTTGCTTTTTCGAATATGAACGATCACCGTCAGCATCTCAAATGCATAACCGACAACATTGACCCCGATAAAGGTATTACCTCAACCTTCGGTGGCGCTTATACCTATGACAATCCTGATATATACGGTGACTATGTAATCACCTCGGGAAATCTGACTATCCAAAACGCAACCCAAACCGCAGAGCTTCTCAAAGAATACTCTATAGATGAAATTCACATTCATCAGGGTGGCTCAACCTTTATTCAAGGCGACTTCAACTTCGTATGTGCCTGTACCGATACCGAAAAAAAAGAAGGAACATTTATAGATGCTGATACCTTCAAAAAAAGAATAGGTCAGGAGTTTATAGACAAAGGCGTTTATCTCGGACTTCATACATATTCATCTCTCGTTTCACCGAGTGCTACAAGCATTCTCGTTAATCCTCAATATCAACAGGACATTATCAAACACGAGGTAGTCTGGACTCTTGAAAATGACATTACAGCTTCACAAACCACGATTAACACAAAAGAAGATGCCTCCTCTCTTAATGTATCGAGCACCTTCATTCCATACGGCTCAACCTTTACTAACCATTTTCTTGTTGACGAAGAAATCATAAAGGTAGTGAGCTCGAGTGTAGACGGCTTTACAAGCGTTTCGAGAGGTCAATGTGGTACTTCAAAAGCAGCTCATAAAGCAGATACTAAGGTATATCAGCTTGCAGGCTATTATGGTGGATTCCAGCCAAAACCACTTTCAAATCTCTTCTACAAGGTCGCTGAGCTTACTGCCAAGACTTACAACGAAGGTAGCTTTGAAACGATTTATCTCGATGGTCTTGAATCCTTTGCACGCAAGGATTACATCGACACGACTATCTCCTTCTACGCATACGCAGAATTCGTGCGCGCAATTGTTTCAGCTTGTGAAGATGACCCACTGATTGAATTTTCAACAATGCAGCCTTGTCTCTGGGCAGCCCGTGGACGAGGTGGTGCAATCGACCATCCAAGAAGAGCTTATAAGCCTCATATGACACTCCACATAAACTCACAAAGCAAATATCTAAACTACTTCTATACTGCTACTGCAGGTTGGTTCAATTACTGCTCCGACAAAGATTCTCAATATAAAGATACTGTAATAAGAAGTCTTTACAGAGACGATATGGACCAGATGGGCTCGCTTGCTCTGGCGTATAACTTTGGTACTGTTACGCAATACTTTACGCTAACATCGGTAAACGACAATACAAGAATCGGACCTAACTTTATGTACTACGGTCTATATTCAAGACTTAGAAAAGGCAACTATTTTGCACCGGAAGTCAAGAAACAGATTATTGACGGTGAGTACGAATACAAGATTATCAAGCTCGACGACGGAAGCTGGGCGTTCAAGGAAATGAGCTACAAAAAGCACAAGATCCACGACCTTTCCGAAAGCTTCTTCACTACTATTAGCTCCAACAACACCTTTGATGCTCAGACTCCGTTCATCAGAATTGAGAACAGATACACAGCGCCAAACAACGCAGACGATTCGGTGCTTATCTACAATTTTGACGAAACCGTTCTTGCAAAAGACCTTATTGGAAGCTATTCTATCCCCGTTACCAATGCAAAAAACAAATATGCTCTGAAGCTCAGAGTGTGTGGTAACAACTCAAGTGATGCGCTTCTCATTTCACTTGACGGTGTTGATAAGTCCGACTACTCGGGTCGATACGACTACTTTGTTCCCCTCAATTTCGAAGGCTGGCGAGATATTGTTTTAGTAGAAGCAAACAACGAGGATTACGACGGCTATTCCTTCCCCAACATCAAGGTTGGAGGAACTACCGGCAACGTTTCCTACCGTAGATTAGTAGACTTTGAAAAGCTCAATCTCGTTCAGGTTTCATACTCGGGTGATTGTGAAGGAGTATATATTGATACTCTTACAGCCTTTACTCCGGCAGATGCGCCCGTCACAAATCCAAGCATTACAATCAACGGTGAAACTATTACCTTCAATGCAGAGCTTCATTCATCCGACTATATCGAGTATTATCCTGAATATAACAAGGCTTATCTCAACTACTATACTCAGATTTACAACACCAACGGCACATGGAAGGACGACGAAGCACATACCAAAGAAATTACCTTTACGGGTAGTGTTACAGCTCCAAGTGGTAACTTCGTATTCTCCTATGCTGCAACGCCTTCAACAGACCTTGTCTCAAGAGCGCAGGTCGTATTCGGCTTTGGAGGAAAGATCATCAAAAATCCAGACGATTGGACTGCTCCCGAAATTGATATGCCGACAGATATAGAAAAGGTTGCTCTTTATTAAAATTAACCAAAACGACTCGTCTGTTTTTATACTAAACAACAAAAAAGCATTCAACCACCTGTTTTTTATTAACAGGTGGTTGACTTTTTTATTAAATAAATGTAAAATTGTTTGTGAAAATATAATCAATAGAGGATACCTATGAATACATACTATCAGCTAACCGATAACACTGCTTCGGTTTATTTTGAAAACGATTACATCAGAGTAGTTATTTCAAAAAACGATGGTGAAGTTATAAGTCTTTATAACAAGCTTGCAGATAGCGAGGCTCTTGGTGATTCTGACACTCCCTGGTTTTCCTATCTTACCAAGGGTGATGAAATTATACCACCAAAATTAGTCTGCCTCAACGACGGCAAGCTCAGATTTTTTTATCACAATGATATAGTTGCAGACTACGTTATCGAAATCAAGAATGACTACTTCTCTGTTACTCTTGATACTGAAATTCCAAAGACGGTTGACGGAGTAGTTATCTGTCAATTGACAACAAACGCTCCTTGGGAGCTTGACAATCCCGACGCATACGGGCTTTCGGGCATACCAATGACTACCACTGTTAACAACCACTACATTCCCGGAGGCGAAAGTAAAATAGCAAAGGGCTCTACATATACCTACCTCGGTGTTGATATCAAGGGCTCAAAGCTTGGTGTCGTCTTTTCTAAAATGACAGACCACCGTGAATGCCTTAAAAGTGTATCGAGAGATATTGATAAAAAGAAGGGCATTACCTCAACTCACGGAGGACCTTACACCTACGACTGTCCGGATGTTTTCGGTGATTACGTAATTATCAGTAAGGGTCTCACTCCGGAATCTGCCGTTGAAACGGCTAAGCTTGCAAAAGAATATTCGGTTGAGCAAATTGATATGCATCAGGACGGTGGCACGTTTGCTCAGGCAGATTTCAACTTCTGGTGTGCTCAGACACCCGAAGAAAAGGCAAATGACGTGTTTATTCCGGCGTCGGTATTCAAAGAAAGAGTTGCCGACAAGGTCAAGCCCTATGGAGTACAGCTTTCCCTTCACACTTATTCCTCACTCGTTCCATTCTGGGCTGAGAGAACACTTGCTACTCCGAAATGGGTGAATCAGCTCGTTACCTGTCCTGACGTCTGGTCTCTTGCAAGGGATATTACAGATTCGGACGATACCATTGAAACAGCTGAATCCACAACAAACGTGGTATATATACCCGAGCAGGAAATCCCATACGGGAATATACATACAAAATGCCTTTTGGTTGATAACGAAATAATTCTGTTCAGCGAAGCTACTGAAAAGGGCTTTATCAAAGTATCAAGAGGTATGTACGGAACAAAGGCTACGTCTCACAAAAAGGGTACGACGGTCAAACAGCTTTACGGCTGGTTTTCTATGTTCCAGCCCATTCCCCTCTCGGAGCTCTTTTACGAAATAGCGCTCAGAACTGCCAACGCATATAACGACGGTGGCTTTGAGATGATTTATCTTGACGGTCTTGAATCGTTTGCTCACGAGGGACTTTGCGATATGAGAGCATCCTACTACATTTATGCAGAGTTTGTCAGAACCGTTGTATCTAACTGCAAAACCGACCCATTGATTGAATTTTCCTCCTTTCCTGCTAACCTTTGGACAGCAAGAGGCAGAGGTGGAGCGATTGACTCAGCAAGAAGATGCTATAAAAAACAAAAAAAGCTACACATTGAAAAGCAAAGCAGATTTACCAACTGCTTCTATACTGCAACCGTCGGCTGGTTTGATTACGCTCCCGACGCATATCAACGATATAAGGATACCGGCATAAGAACACTGTTCAGAGACGACCTTGACTACATGGGCTCAAGGGCTCTTGCACACAACTTCGGAACGGTATGCGAATCCTTCTCAATCGAAGAATTTGAAGAAAACAAGCGTCTTGCCGACAACTTTATGTACTACTGTACCTACACGAGACTAAGAGAGGCAGGCTACTTTGCGCCCGAGGTAAAAAAACAAATCCTTGACGGTGATGAATTCAAGGTCTTCAAAAAGCCCGACGGAAGCTGGGCATTTAAGGAAATGGCTTACGTTAAAAATAAAATTCACAACGTTGAGCTTGATGAATTCAACCGTATCAAAAACTCAAATCCTTTTTCGGCGCAAAGCCCGTTTATCAGAATTGAGCAAAAATACTCTGCAGGAAACACAGGCGAGGTCAAGGTATACACGTTTGATGAAAACAAGTCTGTAGCTGAATACGTTGGTATTCACGATATACTTGCCGAGGCAAAGGATAAACCCACCTTCAAAATCAAGGTACTCGGAAATGGTTCTGAAAGCGACGCAGTTCTGATTTCGCTCAGAGGTCCTACCAACATTGTCAACAGAGGAAGATACGATTATTTCGTTCCCGTGAACTTTGAGGGCTGGAAAGAAATTGTTCTCGCAGAGGCAAACAACGAAGATTACGAAGGCTACGTCTTTGACGGAATTGACGTCGGCGGCACTCCCTACAACCCCTCCTACAGAGCACGAATGCATTACGATAAGCTATTGACCGTTCAGGTTTCGCTATGTGGTAAATGCGAGGGCGTAAGGCTCGGTAAGCTTTCTGCCTACACTCCCGAGGACGCAGTAGCTTCTTCTCCCACCATTACTGTCGGTAGTGACACCATTACCTTTAACACCGAGCTTCATTCCTCGGAATACCTTGAATACTACCCCGAGGAAAACAAGGCGTATCTGAACTTCTACGAGCATATTTTTGAAGGCAACAAGTGGATTAAGGATAAGTTTCACGTAAAAGAAATTACCTTTGACGGAAAAATCACACTTCCCGAAGGTGATTTTGAATACACCTTCACAGAAAAACCCCTGACAGAATTTGACACAAGAGCGCAGGTCGTTTTTGGTGTCGGTGGACGCGTTGTTTCAAATCCCGACGGCTGGACTGTCCCTGAGATTGATATGCCCGATAACATTGAAAAAATCAAAATTTACTAAAAGGTGAAAAAATGAAAAAATTATTAACTATTATTATCACACTTCTTCTTTTATCAACGACAGCCATTGCGGCAACAGTTGAATTTGAAGAGGACTACGTTAAAGAAAACGAAGCTGTATTTTCGAGCCTTAACGGACTCAGACCCTTCGTTTCCGACCTCGGAAACACCGAGCCCGTTGAAGATGCTTGCTACTGGCTGTCAGACTATGCCGCAAAATACAATATTCTTTACACAAGCTATCTTGGTGAGCTCACATCTAAGACAAATTATACCTACAAAGAGATTGTTCAACAGCAGGGCAAGTCTCAGGCTGAGCTAACAGAATTAAACTTAACCGACAAGGAGTGGATTAAGGAATTCACATTTATTAAGAATACCTCTACCCTTCTTACTGATGCCGGAATCGTTTATGGTATCTCAATTCATGACAGCGACTATTTTTCCGAGGGTCTTGAAAGAGATAACCATGTTCAGACTAACTTTGAATTTCGTGATTTCGTTGGCGACAACGAGGTGGAGTATGAGCTCTATGACAACAACAACTTTGCTGTAATAAGAAGGATTGGCAAAACAACCTACATTATTTACCAGCTTGAAGCCTATCCGAGAGAAAAAACAATTAATTGGTTCAACGAAACTCAAGCCAAGCACAGCGACAAGCGCGCCATCATTTACACCACATCATTTCTCGATAAGTCGGGTGAGATGTTTACACAGCACGATTGGAGTCTGCCTCAGGCAGAGTGGATGAAAATATATACCACCTTTTCCTCCAAGCTCAGAGGCAATCTTCTCAACAGAAATAAGCCTCACGACGGAATTAATCTCTGGAACAAAGCTTTTGCCTCTCACGATAACATTCTACTCGTTGTTTCGTCTAACGATACGGTGGGAACCGACATAGTAACCAACACCTTCACATCAAACAATGGATACCCCGTAGTAGCAGTTCTTGCCAATCTCAACGGTGGTTATGCCCAGAACGGCAACGCTTATCCTCTTCTCATAAAGGTTTCTGAGGACAACAAAACAATTGATATCCGTTACGCTGTTCCCTACTTCAATAAGGTTGGAGGCTACATAAAGGACACTCAGAAGATTATTACGCTTGACAAGGTATTAAAGCTTCCTGAACCCGATCCTATAACCCTTCTCCAAAAGGTCAAGGCGCAATCAAATGGTGAGAACGTAGCATATATAAACGGCTACGAAAACAATCTTTTCAAGCCAAACAATAATATGACCAAAGCCGAGGCTTGTGTTATTTTTGCTCGTCTTCTCACACAAAAACAAACAATCCCTTCCGGATACAAGACTCGCTTTACAGACGTTAAAGAGGGCGATTGGTATTATAATGCCATTGCTTATCTTGACGAAACGGGCTACTTTTACACAACAAGTGGCGACAAGTACAACCCCAACGATAAGATTACGAGAGCCGAATTCGTTGAGCTTGCATATTTCACCTCAAATCTAAAAGCAGAAAACAGTATTAGCTTCAACGACGTTACCCCTGACAACAAATATCACGATGCTATTATGGCAGCTGCTGCCTCAGGACTCGTTAACGGCTACGGTGACGGCTCATTCAAGCCCAACGCAACAATTACAAGAGCCGAAGTGGTAACGGTTATTAACCGTCTTATTTCTCTGACTGCTAACGAAAAGACAGTAAGTAAAAAGTATCTTTCCAAGATATTCTCGGACATTTCCGGACATTGGGCTGAATACCAAATTCTAATGGCAGCTAACGATAAGGTGCGCAGTACGTATTCAGAAAACATCGATAAAGCGGCGCTGAAGGAAAACGACAAGATCATCTACTTTGAAAACGAGCATATTAAAGTAGCTATCAACAAAAAGGGCGGCGTACTTTCAGAGGTGATTAACAAGGCTAACGGCGAAAACGTACTCGCTTCCTCTACAACACCTTGGTTTACATATCTGCTCAACTCATCAAATGCACCTGTTCAGCCAAAGACCGTTGAAATTGTTGACGGCAGGCTCAAGGTGGTTTATAAAAATGACTTTACGGCTTACTTTGTTATAGACGTAAAGGAAAACTATTTCTCGGTTACACTTGACACGGGTCTGCCTTCCAGTGTTTTGGGAATAGTTTTGTGTCACCTTCCCACCAACGCATTCTGGGAGCTTGACAATCCCGAAGCTTTTGCTATTTCAGCTATTCCTATGACAACTACCGTCAACATTGACTACTACCCCGGTGGAAGCTCAAAGATTGCAAAGGGATCTACCTACTCATATCTTGGCGTTACAACCCTTGGCGCAAAGGTTGGAGTGGCATTTTCAAGGATGACCGAACATCGCGCACATCTCAAATGCATTGCAGATGACATTAATCCAAATGAAGGTATCACGTCAACCCACGGTGGTGCATACGCTTACGACAACCCTGACATCTACTACGACTACGTAATTACCGGAAGAGATTTGAACGCCTCAAACGCAGAGCAAACAGCTAAGCTCTGTAAAGAATACTCGGTTGAACAATTAGACATACACAAGAGTGGTCAAACCTTTATTCAGGGTGATTTCAACTTTGTCTGTGCAAGAACGAGCACCGAAAAGCTTACCAACAAGTTTATCGACGGTGAAACCTTTAAGAAACGAATAGGTAGTAAGTTTATCGAAGAAGGCGTACAGCTTTCCCTTCACACATATTCTTCAGTAGTTAACGCAGAGGCTCACAGCGTTCTCAGTGTTCCTCAATATCAGCAGGATATAGTCAAAGCTCCTACCACTTGGACTGTAAGAGGCAGTATGTCCAAGGGCAGAACTAACATCAAAACCTATGAAGACGCATCAAACTTTGAAGCGGGCAGTGAAAATATTCCATACAATACACCCGGTACAAAGTACGTTCTCATTGACGAAGAGATTATTCTTGTTCAGCAGGGCACTTCCTCGGGCTTCCTCAACGTTAAGCGTGGACAGTGTGGTACTACTGCAACAACGCACGAGGACGGAGCAAAAATTTATCAGCTTTACGGCTGGTACAACGGCTTCCAGCCCAAACCCCTTTCAAGCTTGTTCTACAAGGTAGCCGAGCTTACTGCCAAGGCTTACAACGATGGTGGCTTTGAGATGATTTACCTCGACGGTCTCGAATCGTTTGCTCGCGACCTCTTCTCTAACAGCAATATAAGATACTATGCCTACGCAGAGTTTGTTCGCACGGTTGTTTCTAACTGTGAAAAGGACCCCCTGATTGAATTCTCGACTATGCAGCCTTGTCTCTGGTCGGCTCGTGCAAGAGGTGGTGCAATTGACTATGCAAGAAGAGCATATAAAAACCAAAAGACTCTTCACCTTGACAGACAAAAGCAGTATCTCGATTATTTCTATACGGCGACTGTTGGCTGGTTCAGCTACTGTCCCGATGCAGCTGAGCGCTATAAGGACACGGGAGTCCGTACTCTCCACAGAGACGATATGGACCATATGGGCTCGCTTGCTTTAGCTTACAATTTCGGTACGGTATGTGACAGCTTCTCGATTGTCGGTATGAACGACAAATCAAGACGTGCACCCAACTTTATGTACTACGGTCTCTACACTCGTCTGCGTGAGGGTAACTATTTCTCCCCCGAGGTTAAGCAGGCAATTCTCGAAGGTGAATATGAATACAAAATCATCAAGCTTGATGACGGTAGCTGGGCATTCAGGGAAATGAGCTATGCAAGAGGTAAGATATTTGACCTCAACACTCCTGCCCTTTCTTCCGGAAAGGTCAGCAACCCATTCGACAAACAGACTCCGTTTATAAGAATTGAGCAGAAGTATTCAACCGAGGGCAAGGACGATGACAAGGTTCTTGTGTTCGCCTTTGACGAAAGCAAGAACGCTACCGATTATATGGGAACACACAAGACTAACGTCAATATTGAAGGTAAGATTGCATTAAAGCTCAGAGTTTATGGAAACGGCTCATCTACCGATGCTATTCTTATTTCGCTTTCTTCTCCATCCTCGCTTGTTGAATCGGGTCGCTACGACTACTTCGTTCCTCTCAACTTCGACGGTTGGAAAGAAATTGTTCTCGTTGAAGCAAACAATGAGGACTACGACGGATATAGCTTCAGCACAATCAGCTATGGTGGAACACCTCATAACCTGTCTTATCGTAACAAGCTTGCCTACAGTCAGGTAGTCAACGTACAGGTATCCTTGTGTGGAAGCTGTTCGGGTGCAAAGCTTGGCAGTCTCTACGCTTATACGCCTGCAGACTCTTTTGTTAAAAATCCGTCTGTAACGGTTGGTGATTCCACTATCACCTTTAACACAGAGCTTCACTCCTCTGAGTACATTGAATACTACCCGGAGGAAAACAAAGCGTATCTCTACTACTATACTCAGCTCTACAACAGCGACGGTACTTGGAGATCTGACGAAGCTCATACAAAGGAAATTGACTTTGAAGGAGCGCTTACCGTTCCAAGTGGAAGCTTTACCTTCAAATACGATGCTGAACCTACAAGCGATATTCCCGTAAAAGCTCAGGTTGTATTCGGATTTGGTGGAAAAACTATCAAAAATCCGGACAGCTGGACAGCACCGGAAATAGATATGCCAAAGGATATTGAAAAGGTAGCAATATATTAATTTACGAATGTGCAAAGCGACTTTCGCTTTGCACATTTTTTCCTTTTGTAAAATACGTAAAAAAATGCATTCTTCATTTGTGCATAATTGTTAAATTTATTTTATAAGCATAAATTTTTGCTCTTAATTAATTGTATTTCATATTGACTTTATAAATAGAAAATGTTAAAATATATAAACAATTATTATAAGGAGTGAACTTATGAAAAAACTATTCGCAATTTTCTTTTTAACGCTTATGGTTACTTGTCTTCTTTCATTGACGTCTCTTGGCGCAATCGTTGAATTTGAAGACGACTATCTTGGCGAAGACGAAATCGTTTTTGCAGCCATTAACGGTGCAAAGCCTTTCATTGCCGATTCGGTTAATCCCGAACCCCTTGAAGACGCTTGCTATTGGCTTGCAGACAACGCCACAAACTACAATATCAGATACCTCAGCTTCCTTGGTGATATGTCATCAAGAGCTAACTTTCTCTACAAAGACATAGTTACAAATGGCGGTGGTACTCAGAGCGACCTCAGAGACGCTAACGCAAGCGACACGGAATGGATCAAGGACTTTGAGCTTCTCAAGTCTACTGCTGCAATTGCTTCCGAGGGTGGTATCCCCTACGGTATTTCAATCGGTCTTTACGACTACTATGCCGACGGCTTCTCAAGAGACAACCACATTCAGTCGGTATTCGCTTTCTCCGACTTCTTAGGAGAAACGGGCTATAAATACGAGGCTTATGATAACAATAACTTCGTCGTATTTATTACAGTTGGTAAAACGATGTATTCCATTTATCAGCTTGAAGCTTTCCCAAGAAAAAATACTCTCGCCTGGTTCAATACAACTATTGCTAACAACTCAGACAAGAGAGCAATTATTTTTACAACCTCTTTTGTTGAAAAATCAGGTGAAATGTACACTCAGTATGACTGGGATTTGCCCGATTATCTCAGCAACTACGGTAAGTATTCATCAAAAATAAGAACCAATATGCTCAACTCAAACGCCCCTCACGACGGTACTGAGCTTTGGGCTGATGCATTCTCTCTTCATGATAATATTCTTCTTGTAGTATCTGCAAACGACACACCGGGTACTGACATTGTTACGAGCACTTTCACTAATCCCAACGGTTATCCCGTTGTATCGGTACTTGCCAACCTTGACACAGGCTATGGTGCTACCGGTAAGGCTTACCCCGTTCTTATCAAGCTCTCAGCTGATAATAAGACGATTGACGTGCGCTATGCAGTACCTTATTATAATAAGGTTGGTGGCTACGTAAAGGAAAGCCACAAAGTAATTAATCTCAATAAGGTCGTTTCTCTTCCCGAGCCCGACCCCGTTACTCTTCTCACCAAGGTGGAACCTCAGTCAAACGACATGAACGTTGCTTATATCAACGGCTATGAGAACAACCTCTTCAAGCCCAACAACAATATGACAAAGGCTGAGGCTTGTACAATCTTTGCAAGACTTCTCACTCAGACACAGGATATTCCCGATGGTTATGTAACACGCTTTACCGACGTCAAGGAAGGTGATTGGTATTACAACGCTATTGCTTACCTCGACGATACAGGATACTTCTACACAACTGAGGGCAATACCTATAACCCCAATGATAAGATCACAAGAGCCGAATTCGTTGAGCTTGCTTACTTCGCTTCAGACCTTGAAGCAAACACCTCAATGACCTTTACTGACGTTGAGGAATCAAGCAGATACTACAACGCTATTATGGCTGCAGCTGCATCAGGTCTCGTTAACGGATACGGTGACGGCTCATTCAAACCCAACGCAACAATCACAAGAGCTGAAGTAGTAACGGTAATCAACAGACTCCTTTCTCTTACAGCTAACTCAAAGACTGTTGCTAAGGATTATCTTGACAAGAAATTCACTGACATTTCAGGACATTGGGCTGAATATCAGATTCTTCTCGCCTCAAACGACAACGTTCACGGTGAGAGCTTCTACAACGTAAGCAAAGATACCCTCAAGGAGGACTCGAAATCAATTTATTTTGAAAACGATCACGTTAAAGTAGTAATTGCTAAGAAAAACGGTCTCGTTTCCGAAATTATCAATAAGGCTACGGGTGAAAACGTTGTTGCATCAAGCACAACTCCTTGGTTTACCTACCTGCTTAATAACTCCAACGCAGCTGTATCACCTAAGACGCTTTCAATTGAGGACGGCAGACTCAAGGTACAATACAAGAATAACGTCACTCTCTACTTCGGTGTTGACATAGCACCCGACTTCTTCACAGTCACACTTTGCACTAACCTTCCCACCTCTGTTACGGGAGTGGTTCTGTGTCAGCTCAACGTAAACTCATTCTGGGAACTTGATAACCCCGATGCATTTGGTATATCAGGCGTTCCTATGACAACAACTGTAGACAACTTCTACTATCCGGGTGGCGTTGATAAGATTGCCAAAGGAGCAACCTACTCATTTCTCCCCGTTCCAACCGTTGGTTCAAAGCTTGGTGTTGTATTCTCAAGTATGACAGAACACAGAGAGCATCTCAAAAAGCTCGTTGATGTCATCAATCCTGAAGAAGGTCTCACCTCAACTCACGGTGGTCCCTACACATACGAGCACAGCGACGTTTACGGAGACTACGTAATTCTCCAAAAAGATCTTACCGTTGAAACTGCTGAGCAAACAGCCAACCTCTGTAAAGAATATTCAATAGAGCAGCTTGACATTCACAAGGGTGGTAACACCTTCCTCACAGGTTCTTTCAACTTCGTATGTGCTCGCTCTACAACAGAAAAACAGCTCAATAAGTACATTGATGCTGCAACCTTCAAAAAAAGAATCGGTAACACTCTTATCGAAGCAGGCATCCAGATGTCTCTTCATACGTATTCATCTGTTGTTGACCCCAACTCTCCTACCCTTCTTACCAACAAACAGTATCGTGACGATATCGTAAAGTCTGCAGATACCTGGACTGTAAGAGGAAAGGTCTCTAAGGCAAGAACGAACATCAAGACCTATGAGGACGCTTCCAACTTCAAGGTAGGTACTGACGGTGACGTTCCATACGGAACTTACCCCGGTTCAAAGTATATTCTTATCGAAGATGAAATCATCAAGGTTCAGCAGGGTACTTCATCAGGCTTCCTTAACGTTAAGCGTGGACAGTGTGGTACAACTGCTGTTGAGCACGCAGACGGTGCAAAAATTTATCAGCTTTGTGGTTGGTACAACGGCTTCCAGCCCAAGCCTCTTTCAAGCCTCTTCTACAAGGTAGCTGAACTCACTGCCCAGGCTTATAACGACGGTGGTTTCGAGATGATTTATCTTGACGGTCTTGAATCTTTTGCTCGTGACTTCTTCACCGAAAAGGGCGAAAGATACTATGTATACGCAGAATTCGTAAGAGCAATCGTTTCACAATGTGAAAACAAGCCTCTTATTGAATTCTCATCAATGCAGCCATGTCTTTGGGCAGCACGTGGCAGAGGTGGTGCTATCGACCATGCAAGAAGAGCATACAAGAAGAATATGTATCTCCACCTCACCAATCAGAACAAGTATCACAACTACTTCTACACTGCTACGGCAGGCTGGTTCAACTACTGTCCCGATAAGGACGAACAGTATAAGGATACCGGTGTCAGAACCCTTTACAGAGATGACCTCGACTTTATCGGCTCACTCTGTACGGGATATAACTTCGGTACTGTATGTCAGCCCTTCTCAGTTGCGGCATTTGCAGAAAAGACAAAGCTTGCTGACAACTTTATGTACTACGGTCTCTACACGAGACTGCGTGAGGGCAACTACTTTGCACCTGAAGTCAGAAAACAGCTTGTTAACTCGGAATACGAGCACAAGGTATTCAAGCAAGAAGATGGCAGCTGGGCATTCAAGGAAATGTTCTATGTTAAGCATAAAATTTATGATCTGACAGTTCCGTCATTTACAAACGCAAGCGTTGAAAACCCATTTGATGCTCAGACTCCGTTCATCAGAATTGAGCAGAGATATTCAACAGAAGGCAAGGAAGAAGACGCTGTACTCGTTTATGACTTTGACGAATCAAAGCCCGTCAGCTCACTCAAGGGCGAGCACAAGTTCTCACAAGTAAATGCAAAGGGCAAGATTGCATTCAAGCTCAAAGTACACGGAAATGGCTCTGAAACCGATGCGCTTCTCATTTCGCTTGCCGGTGTTGGTTCAATCGAGAACGGTCGTTACGACTACTTCGTTCCCCTCAACTTTAATGGTTGGAAGGAAATAATTCTTATTGAAGCTAACAACGAGGACTTTGATGGATTTGACTTCTCGGGCAACGGCATTACTTTCGGTGGAACTGCATATAATTCCTCTTACCGTCCTAAACTCAATTACGAAACAATAAACAGCGTAAGAGTTTCGCTCTGTGGTCCTTGTTCGAATGTAATGATTGATACTCTTAAGGCATACACTCCATTTTATGATGCAACGAAAAACCCATCAATCACAATCGGTGATAACACTATCACCTTTGATGCTGAGCTTCACGCCGGTGACTACATTGAATACTATCCAGAATTCAATAAGGCATACCTCAACTACTACACTCAGATTTACAACGCTGACGGTAGCTGGAAGGATGACGAGGCTCACACTAAGGAAATCAACTTTACAGGAAAGTTAACAGCTCCTAAGGGCAAGTTCAGCTTCCGTTACACAGCAGAAGCGTTAACCGAAGCTACAACAAGAGCTCAGGTTGTGTTCGGCTTTAGTGGTAAGGTAATAGCTAACCCTGAAGATTGGGTAGCTCCTGAGATTGACTTACCTAAGGATATTGATAAACCCGCTCTTTACTAATTAATTTGGGGATGTAAAAAAAGGTTAGACCACATAAAACAATGAAAACATATGTAAAATAAGGATAAAATTTGTTATGCTTATTAAAAAAGCATACGTTTTATAAGGTAAAAAATTGAAAAATCAATTTTTTCACATTAATTATATTGTTTTATGTTTTGCACGAACTTCGCGACTGCTGTACATAAGTACAGCGACGCGCTTCAGTATCGTGCAATCTACCTCTTTTTTTTCTATCCCCGAACGCATAGGGCTGTAAAAAACAAAGTTTTTTACAGCCCTATTTTGTTACACAGGAAGTTGCAACGCAATTTGCTTGTAACAAGTAAAGTGTGAGCGTTAGCGAACATTATATTAACCCAAGACTGAGCGATATGGCGTTATTCACCTTTTCCATAGTGTCGTCTTCGAGATGCCCCATTTTTTCTTTCAATCTTTTTTTATCGATTGTACGTACCTGTTCAAGAAGAATAACCGAGTTTTTAGCAAGTCCGAATTTATCAGCCATAACCTCTATATGTGTCGGTAGCTTGGTTTTATCTATTTTACTTGTAATCGCAGCGGCAATTACTGTTGGCGAGTGCTTGTTTCCAACGTCATTCTGAACGATTACGACGGGACGGACGCCACCCTGCTCAGAGCCTACGACGGGACTCAGGTCGGCGTAAAATATATCTCCTCTTTTGACTGTCATATTTTTTCTCCTTTCTTTCCTGCACTTTTATTCTTTTCAAAGAATAAGGCTTTTATGCAATGGAGAAAAATAATATTGCAACGTTGATTTTTTCTTTTTCAGCGTATTTCAGTAGATTTTTCAGCAAAAATCAAGAGAAAAGCCAATATTTCAAAACAATTAACTTTTTCTTGACTTTTTATACCATTTGTAGTATTATATACTAAATGTAGACATAGCTTTGTCAATCCAATTTATTATGAGGTAAAAATGCAGTATATTAGCTCAAACAAGCAGGCTCTTGAAAAGGAGCTTTTGATAGTACAAAACGAATTTAATAATCTTAAAGCAAAGGGACTCAAGCTCGATATGTCAAGAGGCAAGCCCTCTGCCGAGCAGCTTTCTTTTTGCGACGCGATGCTTACTGTCATCGACGGCAAGGATTGCGTTGTCGGAGCAAACGATTATAGAAATTATGGTATAGTTGACGGAATCCCCGAGGCTAAAAAGCTTTTTGCCGAGCTTATGCAGGTGGAAGAGGATGAAATTTTCATAGCCGGAAACAGCTCTCTCAACCTTATGTACGATACAATTATGAGAGCAATGCTCTTTGGTACACAGGAAGGCTCAACTCCTTGGTGTAAGCTTGAAAAAGTAAAATTCCTTTGCCCTGTACCGGGATACGACAGACATTTCAGAATATGCGAGAATTTGGGCATTGAAATGATAAATGTTGATATGCTTCCGACGGGTCCAGATATGGATGCTATAGAGAAGCTCGTGAGCGAGGACGACAGCATCAAGGGAATCTGGTGCGTGCCCAAGTATTCAAATCCCGACGGAATAACCTATTCCGATGAGACGGTGCGCAGATTTGCTTCACTCAAGCCAAAGGCAAAGGACTTCAGAATTTTCTGGGATAACGCATATTGTATTCACGATATTTACGACGAGGGCGACCGGCTTCTTAATCTTCTTGACGAGTGTAAAAAGTCGGGCAACGAAGATATTGCATATATCTTTGCATCGACCTCAAAGGTTTCTTATCCGGGCTCGGGTGTTGCACTTATTGTATCCAGCAAGAAAAACGTCGCAAGAATTAAGGATCAGATTTCAACTCAGACAATCGGTCACGATAAGCTCAATCAGCTCAGACACGTAAAGTTCTTTAAGGACGTTGACGGAATAATGCTTCAGATGAAGAAGCACGCAAGCGTTATGAGACCTAAGTTTGAAATTGTTTTGGGTGCCCTTAACGAGAATTTTTCAGAGAATAATATTGTAAGCTGGACGAATCCGAAGGGTGGATATTTTATAAGCGTAAATCTTCTTGACGGTTGTGCAAAGCGCACGGTTGCGCTCTGTGCCGAGGCAGGCGTCAAGCTCACCGAGGCAGGTGCTACCTTCCCTTATGGAATTGACCCAAGAGACAGAAATATAAGAATAGCGCCGACCTATCCTACCTGCGAGGAGCTTGCAGGAGCCGTAGAGGTATTTTGCGTATGCGCAAGGCTGGCTTGTATCGAAAAGCTTTTACAAGATTAAGCCCTTGCCTTCGATTGTTATTGATGTTATAGGTTGTCAACTGCGTGTTGACGACGTTGAGGTTGAAAATCGCGAGAGCGATTTTCTTCCTTTTCTTTTGACTGATCGCAACAATTCTGCCACGTGGCGCATAAATGCGATTTGTTACGTGACGCTTTACATTCAATTCCTGACACAGATGTGGTGAAATTCGCCAAATATGTGTAAATATACAGGTTTTATTTATAAAGATGCATAAAAATGCTAACATTTATAAAAAAATTTGAATAAACTATTGCATATTTATACTAATTGTGGTATTATAATGTATAAATATAATTTTGAGAGGAAAAGCAATGAAAAAACTCTTTATTGACGGCAGCGCAGGTACGACGGGACTTCGTATACACGAGAGGCTCGAAGGCAGAGCTGAATTTCAGATTTTGAGACTTCCCGAGGAGCTGAGAAAGGATGCCAATGCGCGAGCAGAAATAATAAACGAAAGCGACGTAACCTTCCTTTGCTTGCCCGACGATGCAGCAAGAGAGGCTGTTTCGATGGTTAATAATCCGAATACGGTTATTATTGATACCTCTACAGCTCACAGAACCTTACCCGAGTTTGCATACGGTTTTCCCGAGCTTGACAAGAGCTTTGAGGACAAGATAAAATCGTCTAAGAGAATAGCAGTACCCGGTTGTCACGCAGGTGGCTTTATTGCGTTGGTTTATCCTCTTATCAAGGCAGGCTTGATTTCAAGAGATGCCGAGCTTTTCTGCCATTCGATTACGGGATATAGTGGTGGTGGAAAAAAGATGATTGCAGAGTATGAGGCTGAAAGCCCGGAATTCTTACTTTCAGCGCCGAGACAGTACGGCTTGACTCAGACCCATAAGCACCTCAAGGAGATGAAGGCTATTACGGGCTTGTCGGGATTTCCCATTTTTACTCCCGTGGTATCTGATTTCTACAGTGGTATGACGGTTACCGTTCCACTTTTTGCATCTATGTGCAAAGGCAGTGTGGATGATATAAAAAATATATATAAAGAAAAATACAATTCGCCCATCGTAAAATATATAGACGAGCCAAGTGACAACGGCTTTGTTTCAGGTGTTTCTATGGCGAATAAGGACTCGATGACGGTGTCCGTTTCGGGTAACGATGAAAGAATACTTCTTATTGCTCAGTACGATAATCTGGGCAAGGGTGCATCGGGCGCTGCAATTGAATGTCTCAATATAGCAATGGGACTTGATGCAACGGCAGGCTTGGAATTGTAAGAAAGGAATTTGAAAATGAATATTAAAACGATATCGGGTGGCGTTTGCGCTGCCAAGGGCTTTAAGGCAAACGGAATACACTGTGGTGTAAGAAAGAATAAAACCAAAAAGGACCTGTCCTTGATATTCAGCGAGACCCCCTGCGCGACTGCTGCAGTTTACACTACCAATCTTGTTAAGGGTGCGCCCATTGCAGTAACAAAGCAGAATATTGCAAACGGATATTCAAGGGCTGCAATATGTAACAGTGGCAACGCAAACACATGTAATGCCGACGGCATTGAAATTGCAACGAAAATGTGTGAGCTTACGGCAAACGAGCTTGGAATTTCTCCAAGCGACGTTGTTATTGCGTCGACGGGTGTAATCGGTCAAAGGCTCGACGTAACTCCTATTGCAAACGGAATGAAGGCTCTTGTTGAGGGACTTGGCGACAACAGCGAGGCTGCTGCCGAGGGAATTATGACTACCGATACGGTTAAAAAGGAGATAGCTCTTTCTTTTGAAATCGGTGGCGTTGAATGTAAAATCGGTGGTATTGCAAAGGGCTCGGGTATGATTCATCCGAATATGGCTACAATGCTCGTGTTTATTACAACAGACGTAAAGATAACTCCCGAGATGCTTTCCAAGGCGCTCAGAAGTGATATTGCCAACACCTTCAATATGGTGAGTGTTGACGGGGACACGTCGACAAACGATATGGTAACCGTTATGGCTAACGGTATGGCAGGAAACGTTGAGATTGCTTCAGAGGGCAAGGATTTTGACGACTTTATGAAGGCGCTCAACAGCGTAACCGTTTACCTTTGCCGAATGATTGCAGGCGATGGCGAGGGAGCAACAAAGCTCCTTGAATGTAAGGTTGACTCAGCCAAGGATTTGGCTACGGCAAAGACTGTAGCAAAGAGCGTTATCTGTTCTTCGCTTTTGAAGGCTGCTATGTTTGGTGCAGATGCCAATTGGGGAAGAGTTCTTTGCGCAATAGGCTACAGTGGAGCCGACGTTGACGTAAATCTTGTTGACGTTAAATTCCGTTCGGGTGCAGGAGAGGTTGCAGTCTGCAAGAACGGTGCCGGAGTTGATTTCTCAGAGGAGCTTGCAAAGAAGGTCCTTAGTGAAAAGGAAATTGAAATTCTCATTTCTCTTAATTCGGGCAGCTTTGAATCAGTTGCGTGGGGCTGTGATTTGACCTACGATTACGTAAAGATTAACGGTGACTACAGAACCTGAAAGGAGTATCGCTATGGCGCTTAATATAACCAACGCTCAGCGTGCTGAGGTATTGACTCAGGCGCTTCCCTACATACAGAAATATAACGGAAAAATCCTCGTTATAAAGTACGGTGGCAACGCCATGATTAACGAGGAGCTCAAGCAGTACGTTATGGAGGACATCGTTCTTATGCACCTGATTGGTGTAAAGGTGGTTTTAGTCCACGGTGGTGGCCCTGAAATAACGGATATGCTCAACAGAGTCGGCAAGAAAACCGAATTTGTGGACGGTCTCAGAGTTACCGACAAGGAAACTGCCGAAATTGCCCTGATGGTGCTTGCAGGTAAGATTAACAAGGGGCTGGTAAATCTTCTCGAATCCAAGGGTGGCAAGGCAATGGGAATATCGGGACTTGACGGCAGACTTATCGAGGCTGAGGTCAAGGATAAGAGACTTGGATACGTTGGAAGAATAACCAACGTTAACGTAGAGCCTATTATGGACCTTCTTGAGAAGGGCTATATTCCTGTTGTTTCGACGGTTGGATGTGACAGCGAGGGCAACGTGTATAACATAAACGCCGATACTGCTGCATCCTATATAGCAGGTGCAATGGAGGCCGAAAGCCTCATTGCAATGACCGATATTGCAGGAATTCTTCGAGACAAGGACGATCCTTCTTCGCTTATTTCGTGTATAGATATTGAAGAGGCGGGACAGCTTTTTGAAGAGGGTGTTATATCCGGTGGTATGATTCCCAAGGTAGAGTGCTGTATCGAGGCAATTGAACGTGGAGTCAAGAAGGTGTTTATTATGGACGGACGACTTCCACACGCAATACTGATTGAGACCCTTACCGATGAGGGCGCAGGAACAATGGTGGTCAAGAAAAAATAATTGAGGATTACAGTATGAACATTCAAGAAAAAGACAAAGAATACGTTGCATCTACCTATGCGAGATTTCCCGTAACGCTTGTGTCGGGAAAGGGCGCAAGAGTGGTAGATGAAAACGGAAAAGAATATATTGACCTTGGCACAGGAATAGCAGTAAATGCCTTTGGCGTAGGAGACAACGAGTGGATTGAAGCTGTGACGGCACAGCTTGGCAAAATCCAGCACACCTCCAACCTCTTCTATTCAGAGCCCTGCGCAAATCTTGCAGAGCTTCTTTGTAAGAGGACGGGAATGAAAAAGGTGTTCTTCTCAAATTCGGGAGCAGAGGCTAACGAGACTGCCGTAAAGGTAGCAAGAAAGTATGCAGCCGAAAAGAAGGGAAGCGAGTACAACGTAATAATCACCCTTAAAAACAGCTTTCACGGCAGAACGATAACCATGCTTTCTGCAACGGGTCAGGACGCTTTTCATAACGACTTCCTGCCATTGACAGAGGGCTTCGTATACGCCGAGGCAAATAATCTTGACGACGTAAAGCGTCTTGTGAAGGAAAACAAGGTTGCAGCAATTATGTTTGAAACCGTTCAGGGAGAGGGTGGAGTACTTGCTCTCGAAGCTGATTTCGTAAAGGGAATTGCCGAAATTGGTGAAAAAGAGGATATCCTTTTAATCGTCGACGAGGTACAGACGGGCAACGGACGTTGTGGTGCACTTTATAACTATATGAATTACGGAATTACCCCCGACGTGGTTACTACTGCAAAGGGAATTGGTGGAGGCTTGCCTCTCGGTGTCGCAATGCTTGGCGAAAAGGTCAAGGATACCTTCAAGTTTGGCGATCACGGTTCAACCTTTGGTGGCAACCCCATAGCCTGTGCAGGCGCAATTTCTATTATTTCGAGAATAGACGAACAGCTTCTTGACTCGGTGCGTGAAAAGAGTGAATACATATTCAAAAGCTTTGAGGGCGCGAGTGGAGTCAAGAGTGTCAGTGGCGCAGGTCTTATGATTGGAATTGAGACCGAAAAGGACGTAGCCGAAATTCTTTCAGTATGTCGCGACAACGGTGTTATTGCCATAAAGGCAAAGAATAAGGTGCGTTTGCTTCCTCCTCTCAACATTGAGTGGGAAGAGCTTGAAAAGGCAGTACAGGTATTGCTTGACGCAATGAAGATATAAGGAGAACAAAATGGTAACACTAAAAGGCAGAAGCTTTCTCAAGCTTCTTGATTATACACCCGAGGAAATACAATACCTCCTCGACCTTGCAGCAAAGCTTAAGGACGAAAAGAAAAAGGGAATTGCTCATAAGCTTTGCGAGGGTAAGAACGTAGCTCTCATTTTTGAGAAAACCAGCACGAGAACAAGGTGCGCTTTCGAGGTTGCTTGCCGTGACCTTGGCGCAGGTGTGACCTATCTTGACCCATCGGGCTCACAGATAGGTAAGAAGGAGAGCATTGCCGACACAGCAAGAGTGCTTGGCAGAATGTTCGACGGTATAGAGTACAGAGGCTTTGGGCAGACAATAGTTGAGGATTTGGCGAAATATGCAGGCGTTCCGGTCTGGAACGGTCTCACCGACGAATTCCACCCAACGCAAATTCTTGCCGATTTCCTTACCATTCGCGAGCATTTTGGAAAGCTTGAGGGAATAAATTTAGTTTACATGGGTGACGCGCGTTTCAATATGGGCAACTCACTTCTCATTGGCTCGGCTAAGATGGGCGTTAATTTTACCGTTTGCGCTCCCAAGGAGTATTTCCCTTCAAAAGAGCTTCGTGACATAGCTGATTCTCTTGCCAAGGAAAGCGGCGCAATAATAAGATATATCGAAGAGCCTGCCGAGGCAGTAAAGAATGCCGATGCAATCTATACTGACGTATGGGTATCAATGGGTGAGCCCGACGCTGTATGGAAGGAGAGAATTGATGCTCTTTTGCCATATCAGGTGAACGAAAAGCTTATGTCAATGGCAAAGCCTGAAACCGTATTTATGCATTGTCTCCCTGCTTATCACGACCGGAATACAGCAGTTGCAAGAGCCGTATACGAAAAGTTCGGACTTACCGAGCTTGAGGTAACCGATGCTGTATTTGAGAGCAAGAACAGCATTGTTTTTGACGAGGCAGAAAACAGAATGCATACTATTAAAGCTGTAGTGGCAGCGACTTTATAATTTTACAAATAAAAAAACGGGGCGCATTTGGGCGACCTGCTGTAAAGCAGGTTTTACCTCCCGAAAAAGAAAAAGGGGTACGGACGATTTGTTCGTACTCCTTTTCACACGCCTTGCCCTGCAAGGTATAGTGTGTTACACTTATAAAAGCGTATTGTCGGGCGGTAAATATAAGTGAAATGTTTTGCCAAGCAAAACGTGAAATAATGTGCTAACGCACATTGTGAAATATCTCACTTCGTTCGATGTGAAATGAAATTTGCCCGTGTTCGCGAAGCGAACATTTCACATTTGCGAAGCAAATATTTCACCGCGAAGCGATTTCACTTGCCCAAATGGGCAAATTTCGTTGGGCGACCTACTGTAAAGCAGGTCGCCCAAATGCGCTCCGTTTGTTATGTCTTATTATTCGTCAAAAAGAGGTGTTGAGAAATATCTCTCTGCAGTATCCGGAAGGACTGTAACGACTCTCTTGCCCTTGCCCAGCTTTTTTGCAAGACGAATTGCCGCGGCAACGTTTGTACCACTTGAGATACCACACATAATTCCTTCCTTGGAAGCGAGAGCCTTGGCAGTATTGATTGCTTCTTCGTCGTTTATGATACAGATATCGCTGTATATATTCTGGTTGAGAATTTCGGGAATGAGTCCGTCACCTATACCCATCTGGAGATGAGTACCGATTGAGCCACCCGATAGAATTGCCGCATGCTCAGGCTCAACAGCCCATATTTCAATATCGGGATTGTACTTTTTAAGTGTTTCGCCTATTCCCGTTATAGTGCCACCCGTACCAATTCCCGAGCAAAAGCCGTGGATTTCTCCGTTTACGGCGTTGATTATTTCCATAGCAGTTACGTCTCTTTGAACACCCGGGTTTGCAGGATTTTCAAATTGCTGAGGAACGAACACCTTTGGGTTTTCTTCCTTCATTCTGAGGGCTGTTTTTACACATTCGTCGATGCATTCACCGATGTTTCCTGCATCGTGAACGAGAATTACCTCTGCTCCGTAATGACGAACGAGCTTGCGCCTTTCCTCACTTACCGAGTCGGGCATTATAATTATTGTTTTATAGCCCTTAACTGCGCCTACAAGAGCAAGGCCTATGCCCTGATTTCCACTTGTCGGCTCTACAATGATGGTATCAGAATTGATTACGCCACGTTTTTCTGCATCAAGAAGCATATTGTAAGCAGTTCTCGTTTTGATTGAACCACCTACGTTCAGACCTTCAAATTTCACGAGAATTTCCGCGCTGTTTTCGGGCGCAATGCGTGAAAGTCTTATGATGGGGGTATTCCCCATAGCTTCAAGTATATTGTTACAAATCATATTTCCTCCGATTTTACGGTTTTAGCTTTAAGATAAATTGACGTTACCACTCCAATCAGCATAAGTCCGGCCCAAACGAGAATGAGGTTTCCCCAACCGATTGTAGTTACGGAATTTGCAAAGAGTGTAGATGAAGCCGCCGCCGCTATGTAGCTGACAAAGTCAAGAAAGCCCGTTGCACTTGATACGACGCCCGTATCCTTGAGGCTGGGGCAGTAAACGCTCCACAGCATTGTGGTTGCTGCGTTTGAAGCCATAATACCCAATATCATAAGCACGATATTGAGAATTCTGATATGTGAAAAGTACATTGCCACGAATGAAATAACGCTGACAACGAACATCCAGAGCAGAGATTTTGCCATATCTCTTTTGAGCTTTTCGTAGATAAAAATTGCAATAAAGGTTGTGGTACAGATCACCAGCGTTGCGATTGAATAAATGCTCGTCGCATCTTTTTCGGAAAATCCAAGATATTGATTGAAATAGGTTGGCATCCAGAAAATAACTGTCGTTCTTATGACACCTGTGATAATTGAAATAATCGTAAAGGAAATAATATCACGTTTTATTAAAACGCTTATTATTCCACTTCGTTTTTCTTTTTCTTTTTTGTTGAACTGTCCGTATACTACGATTTCCTTTTTTTCAAGAAGGATGAAGCAAACAAAGCAAACAGCACCCATCACCCAAAGGATTACACTGCTTATCGTGAATACCTCTTGCCATACAAAAATTGATGCAAGCACTCCTGCAAGAGGCGAGCCGAAGAAGGAAGCAAAGGTATATCCGAGGCTGCATCTTACTGCGTGAATGGGCTCGGTATTTTCTGCAACCACCTTGGTCATAGGTCCGTATATCATAGAAAGGAAAAAGCCTGTGAGTCCATATACTACCGAAACGGGAATCTCACCTTGCACGTACGGGAAGGCAAAGTTGGTGACACCTGCCAAGATCAAGCCGAAGCTTATCATATTTCTTGCCTTGATTTTGTCGCCAATCACTCCGTTTATGAGCTGACCAATAGCATAAAAGACAAAATACGTTGACGATATAGTTCCGATAAATTTTTCTGTATAAATTCCACTTTCTATCATTTGTGGAGTTGCTGCGCCTAAAATATTACGCGCAATATAAACGGCGAGATAAGAAATAGAGCACAGCGAACCTATGAGTATGGCGTTTCTGACCTTTATATTTTTGGAAATGTTCAACAAACGACCTTCTTTCAAGAATAATCCAATATATTATAATGCAGCAATAAAGTTTTGTCAAGTAAGCTGAGTTATTTTCTTGGTTATATCGGCGTTATCGTAGCTGCCTGCAAAAAGGGTCTCACCTACGCCTTTCGCCCAGAGTCCAACGGGGGAGGCAGTATGATATACGGTAGAAAAACCGATTCCGGCTCTGTTGGCTACAAGGTGAGTAGCCTCAATTGTCAGAGGAGTTCTGTCTCCCCAATCAAGACGGTCCTGCTCGGTATATGTGTCATTACCGTCCAAGGTCTTTTGCCAGGCGTATTTCAGGCGTTCGGCTTCGTATTCGCTCATATTGTCAAGACCGAAAAGCTGTTCAATATCTGAAAGGATTGTTTCAATAGAGGTGTTATTGGTTTTGTATGAGGCGACGTATTCGTTTTCAAATGCAAGGTAAGACAGCTTCTGCTTGCCAAGGATTTCAAAATGCGTCTGGTATTTGTTTTTGGTATTGCCAAGCGACAAGCCGCCTGTTTCGTGGTCTCCCGTTACCAGAATGAGAGTCTCGTTTTGATGTTTTTTGTAAAAGTCGAGAGCAACGTTTATTGCATCGGAAAAGGCTTCTATTTCACCAACTGCAGTTGCAGCATCGTTTGCGTGCATTGCCGAGTCAATTCTGCCACCCTCACACATAATGAAAAAGCCATTGTCGTTGTCGAGCAAGTCAATGCCGATTTCAAGGTATTCGGAAAGTGAAACAGCCTCATTTTCCCTATCTAACATAAAGCTGAGCATACCCGAGCTGTCACAGTCATCATCAAGGAGAAGATACTTCTTGCTTTTGTTCTCAATTTTTCGTATATCCTCACGGGAGTCAAGTACGGTATAACCACCTTTTTTGGCAAGCTCGATGAGGTTTTCGTCGCCACCGTCGGCATCAAGGAACTGTCCACCTGCAAAGAAGTCGAAATTGGATTTTGGCAGATAAGTCCCTATTTCGTAGTAGTTATATCTTGATTGACTGTGCGCATAAAAAACTGCAGGGGTTGCGTGATTTATATTTGCAGTGGTAATGATACCCACCTTCATATTATGCTTTTCTTTCAATTGTGTTGCAAGGCTTGTAAAATTCAGTCCGAGAGCGCCTTCAGCCACCTTGCCCGATTCTGTCTTTTTACCTGTTGATATAGCCGTGCCACTCGAAGCCGAATCGGGAATAAACGAGCTCTTGTCGTAGTTGGTCAGAATTCCAACCGAGTCAAAATCGCTGAAGGAGAGCTGCGCAGGCTTGGTATTGCCCGTCTTTGCTGCAATTGTGTCTCTGGCAAGCTGAACCTGATTAAAGCTCATACCGTCGCCTATGAATAAAAATATATATTTTAGCTCCTTTTCATCCTCGTTTTGCGAGCAGGAGACAAGGCATATAAGCATAGATAATATCAAGATTATTGAAATTATTTTTTTCATAAAATACGCTCCCAATCTGAAAATCAATTTTATTTAATTTTAGCACAAATCTTCAAGAAGTTCAATAAAAATTTCATATTTACTTGACAAATTACGACACTTTAGTATATAATAGATTGAAATATGCAGAGAAAGTCTTGAATTACAATTCGTTGTTCGTAAGATTTTTGGAAGTCTTGCGAAGCAAGGCTCTTTTTTTGTGTAAATTTTTAAGAAGGAGAGTTCGTAATATGAAACTCATTTACAACGTTAAGGACAGACCCCCGTTCTCACAGGTAATCGTATTTGCCATTCAGCAGTTGCTTGCTATTATGGCAGCCACCCTCGTAGTACCCGTTATTATCAACGGTAATGCAGCTCTCAGTGGTGCTGATGCTATGAGCCCTGCAGCAGCTCTTATGGGTGCAGGTCTCGGTACTATAGTTTATCTTCTTTTCACAAAATTCAAGAGCCCCGTTTTCCTTGGCTCGTCATTTGCCTTCCTTGGCTCAATGACAGCAGCTTTTGCAGGTGCTGCAAGCGCAGGACTCGGATATCTCGGACTTGTAATCGGTGCAATCCTTGCAGGTCTTGTTTATGTAGTTATTGCTATTGTCGTTAAGCTCGTCGGTACAGGCTGGGTTAACAAGCTTATGCCTCCCGTTGTTATCGGTCCCGTTGTTTCAATCATCGGTCTTTCTCTTGCAGGAAATGCCGTAGGTGATATCACAAAGGGCGAGGTTGCAGGCGTTACTGCTTCTCCTCTCGTTGCTCTTGTATGTGGTCTCGTAACCCTTGCAGTTGTAATGATTGCTTCCACCTTCGGTAAGAAGATGGCTCGTCTTATACCATTTATACTTGGTATCCTTGCAGGATATGCAGTAGCGATTGTGTTCACACTTATCGGTAACGCTGCAGGCATTGATGCACTCAAGATAGTTAGCTTTGATGCTTTCAAGAATCTTGTTGCAGACGGTGTTACAATCAACACCTTCCTTGCAATTCCTTCATTTTCATTCCTTAAGGCATTTGGTGCATTCGGTGAGCTTTCAGGCTCGTATATCGCAACGGTTGCAGTTGCTTACGTTCCTGTTGCTTTCGTTGTATTCGCTGAGCATATCGCGGACCACAAGAACATTTCTTCAATCATTGAGTCAGACCTTCTCGAAGAGCCCGGCCTTCACAGAACTCTTCTTGGTGACGGTGTCGGTTCAATGGTAGGCGCTCTTGTCGGTGGTTGTCCCAACACTACATACGGTGAGTCTGTTGGTTGCGTAGCTATCACAGGTAACGCTTCTGTTGTATCAATCCTTGCAGCAGCTATCGGCGCAATTATCATCTCATTCCTTTCACCCTTCGTTGCTTTGGTTGATTCAATTCCTCCTTGCGTAATGGGTGGCGTATGTATGGCTCTTTACGGATTTATTGCTGTATCCGGTCTTAAGATGATTCAGAAGATTGACCTCGAGAATAACAGAAACCTCTTCGTTGTTTCTACAATTCTTATCTCGGGTGTTGGTGGACTCACCGTTACCTTCGGCAAGGTAACTATTACGGCAGTTGCTTGTGCACTTATTCTTGGTATTCTTGCTAACCTTCTTCTTTCAAAGGCAGACAAGAAGGAACAGTAATACAGGGTTGTAAAAATATGATATCAGGGGTTGTTTTGCAGCCCCTGATTTTTTTGAGGTGTATTATGGATATAAAAGCTTTTATGAAAATCGAAGGCGAAAAGCCTCTTGACAATATTGTGTCCGACGGTGGCTTTTGTTCTATATTCAGGACTATTGCCTGCGTAGGAGACAGTCTTTCGTCGGGTGAATTTGAATCGCGCGACGCTCAAGACAATCGCACCTATCACGACCTTTACGAATATTCTTGGGGTCAGTATATTGCGAGAATGACGGGTAGCACGGTATACAACTTTTCGCAGGGTGGTATGACTGCAAGCGCCTATTGTGATACGTTTGCAAGGAAAAATGGTTTTTGGGGTCTTGATAAGGTTGCTCAGGCTTATATTATAGCCCTTGGCGCAAATGACGTAAACAAGATTGAGCTCGGTACTATTGAGGATATATGCCTTGACGATTACACCAAGAGTAAGCCCACGTTTGCAGGATACTACGCTCAGATTGTCCAAAGGTATAAAGAAATCAGTCCGGACGCAAGATTTTTCTTTATGTCTATGCCCAAATCCGACAGCGCTGAGCATAACAAGAAAGCGCTTGCTCACAGAGAGCTTCTCAAAGCGATGACCGAGCTTTTTTCTCATTCGTATCTGATTGACCTTTACGAGTACGCTCCGATATATGACGCCGAATTCAGAGATGCGTTTTACCTGAGAAGTCATCTTAACCCTTGTGGTTATCTGCTTACTGCCAAGATGACAGCTTCGTATATAGATTATATAATACGCAACAACCCCGACGATTTCAGAAGAGTAGGATTTATTAACACGGGAATAGAAACGGGATTTTAAGCCTGATTGCAAATTTATACAAAAAAATCGATAAAAAACTCTTGACATAATCAAATTGATGTAGTATAATTCCATATGTGTAATAAATTCTTTTTGAGAATAATGTTCTCTTTGGAATGACAAAGGGAGGGAAATAAAGTGGCAGAAGTAAAAATTAAAGAAAACGAATCTCTTGACAGTGCTATCCGTAGATTCAAAAGACAGTGCGCAAGAAGTGGAGTTTTGTCAGAGCTTCGCAAGCGTGAGTGCTATGAGAAGCCCAGCGTAAAGCGTAAGAAAAAAGCAGAAGCTGCACGTAAGCGCAAGTTTAAGTAAGAACACAAAAAACAGTTTTGCCAAGTCTGTTTTACAGACTTGGCTTTACTAAATTTTAGGAGGATAATATGGATAAGAAGCTTCGAGTTGGTGTCGTTGGCTGTACAGGTATGGTAGGTCAGCGCTTCATCACGTTATTGGAAAATCACCCTTATTTTGATATTACTGCTCTCGCGGCAAGCAGTCGTTCTGCAGGAAGACCTTACGAGGATGCAGTTGCAGGCAGATGGAATATGAAAACTCCTATTCCCGAAGCTGTAAAGAAGATGGTAGTTAAGGACGCGTCGGACATCGACGATATGAAGAAAAACGTCGATTTCATTCTCTGCGCTGTCGATATGAAGAAGGACGAGATTATGGCGCTTGAAGAGGCGTATGCAAAGGCTGAAATTCCCGTTGTTTCAAATAATTCGGCACATCGTAAAACTCCTGACGTTCCTATGGTTATTCCCGAAATCAATAACGAGCATATCAAGGTTATTGAGTTCCAGAAGAAGAGACTCGGAACTACAAAGGGCTTTATTGCAGTTAAGCCAAATTGTTCAATTCAGAGCTATGTTCCTCTCCTTGCTCCTCTTATGGAGTTTGGACCTAAGGAAGTAGTAGTATCGACCTATCAGGCAATTTCAGGAGCAGGTAAGACCTTTGAAAGCTGGCCTGAGATGATTGACAACGTTATTCCTTACATAGGTGGCGAGGAAGAAAAGAGTGAAAAAGAGCCTCTTAAGGTTTGGGGACACATCGAGGACGGCGTTATCAAGGATAACACTGATATTAAAATCACCTCACAGTGTATCAGAGTTCCCGTCACAGACGGACACCTTGCTACAACCTTTGTAAAGTTTGAAAAGAAGCCTACAAAGGAAGAAATTCTCAATGCGTGGAAGAACTATTCGGGCAGACCTCAGGAGCTCGAGCTTCATTCTGCACCAAAACAGTTTATTACGTATTTTGAGGAGGACAACCGTCCCCAGACAGGAATTGACCGTGACGTTGAGCACGGTATGGGTATAACTGCAGGTAGACTTCGTGAGGACTCAATGTTTGATTATAAGTTCGTTGGTCTTTCACACAACACTCTTCGTGGAGCTGCAGGTGGTTCGCTTCTTCTTGCAGAGCTACTCTATAAAGAGGGTTATTTGTATTAAAGGGTAAGGGCTGTAAAAAAAGGTGACACCAAAAAAACGATGAGAAGCTTTTGAAAGTCATATAGTAATAAACAAACAAAACCTTTCAAGAGTTATGCTTTTATAGGTAGTAAAATTTGAATAGCCAAATTTTACAAAAATAATATTCGTTTTTTCTTTGCACGAACCTCGCTACTGCCGTACATAAGTACGGCGACGAGCATCGGTTCGCGCAATCTCCCTCTTTTTTTATGCGCCCCGAGAAAAAATATAATGGGCTGTAAAAAAAGGTGACACCGAAAATAAGCTTTTTGAAGTTATACAATAAAAAGTGGCTGTAAAACTTAGTTTTACAGCCTTTTACTTAACTCTCTGTCCGAGATAAGTATTGGTGTGTATAACTGACCTTTTTATTCATTTTCTATGAATGCCCATAGGCAAATAAAAAGGAGCAAGGTGTATTTCAACTTTGCTCCTATCGGTCAGTATTTAGTTCGTCAAATTGGATTTTGGTTAGTAAATGTATGCTCGTGTAAAGACACCAATAAGGATAAGAATGACACCTGCAATTCTCGTCCAAAGCAAAGTCCTCTTTGACACATCTGCACCATTTGGCAAAACAG
>JAZNRH010000083.1:0-1724 GCA_045590615.1 Eubacteriales bacterium | reverse complement strand
GGCTCTTGCACTCATAGAACGCCTGAGTGCCTATGCTCGTTACACTTGAGGGGATGATGATACTCGTGAGGCTCGTGCATCTATAGAACGCCTGAGTGCCTATGCTCGTTACACTTGAGGGGATGATGATACTCGTGAGGCTCGTGCAATTTCGGAACGCAGAAGAGCCTATGCTTGTTACACTTGATGGAATGGTGATGCTTGTGAGGCTCGTGCAATCAGAGAACGCATAATTTCCTATACTTGTTACGCCATTGCCAATTACAACGGTCTTTACAGACGAAAAATGTGAATACCATGGTGCAGATGAAGAATACGACCAATTTGCCATTGCACCTTCGCCGGATATTGTGAGGACTCCGTCTTCATCAAGAGTCCAAGTCAAATTGTCACCATTTGCTCCACAGGCGCCCGATGCAATTATTTTTACGATTTTTACAAATTGAATACCGTTATCATTTGCATAGGTCTCGGCAGCACTGCCTGCATATCCGTAGATTTTGAGATTTGTGCAATTTTTGAACGCAGAAAAGCCTATGCTTGTTACACTCGAGGGGATGGTGATGCTCGCGAGGCTTGTGCAATTATAAAACGCATAATCGCCTATACTCATTACACTCGAGGGAATGGTGATGCTTGTAAGGCTCGTGCAATTATAAAACGCATAAGATCCTGTGTTCGTCACGTCATTGCCAATCACAACGGACTTTACAGCCGAACGATTTGAATACCACGGCACTGACGAATAAGATGACCAATCTGTCATAGCACCTTCGCCGGATATTGTGAGGACTCCGTCTTCATCAAGAGTCCAAGTCAAATTGTCACCGTTTACTCCACATACGCCTGATGCAATAAGTGCTACGAAAGGAATATTATTATCATTTGCATAGCTATCGGCATCACTGCCTGCATAGCCGTAGATTGTGAGATTTGCGCAATTTTGGAACGCAGAAGAGCCTATGCTTGTTACGCTATCGGGGATAGTGATGCTCTCAAGACTCGTGCAAAAAGAGAACGCATCATCGCCGATACTCGTCACACTCGAGGGAATGGTGATGCTTGTAAGGCTCGTGCAATTATAGAACGTACGAGAGCCTATGCTCGTTACACCCGAGGGAATGGTGATACTCGTGAGACTCGTGCAATAAGAGAACACATCAGAGCCTATACTTGTTACACTTGATGGAATGGTGATGCTCGTGAGATTTGGGCAAGATAAGAAGGCTTTATTGCCTATCATCGTCACGCCATTGCCAATCACAACGGACTTTACAGCCGAACGATGTGAATACCATGGCACTGACGAATAAGATGACCAATTTGTCATAGCACCCGTACCACTGATGGTGAGGACTCCGTCGGAGTCGAGAACGTAGGTGAGGTTCGTTCCACAAGAGCCACTTTTCACCGTTGTCGCCGCATCAGCCGACAAAGCGAATGCAGTAACGAGGCATACAGCTAATGCCAAAATGATTGTTAATCTGAATGCTTTTTTCATTTTGTTACTCCTTTATTTTAATATTCCCTTATTATTCATATGTTTTGAAATATAAAGCTTCTTAAGCACGTAATTCCAATTATGCTATAGCCAAAGGGAGCCGAACTCTTGTCGGTTTCAAGGGTGATTTTCGTCCCTATCTTCGTTACTTTCCCTTGTAATACATAAAGTATTACTTCGGAAAAGATGCCTTGATATGAACAAAAATTACCTCTTGAAACTT
>JAZNRH010000082.1:0-35536 GCA_045590615.1 Eubacteriales bacterium | reverse complement strand
AATAAAGTCCACCCTCGACGGCTCGTACGCATTTACCTACGGTACCCTTGTTACTTATATTTCGATGCTGTCAATGGCTTATGCGCCACTTGATTTCTTCAATAGATTTTCAAATCAGCTTTCCGAGTGTATGAATGCGGCGCACAGACTTTTTGAGATTATGGACTCGGTACCTGAAATTACCGATAAGAAAAACGCCATCGTTCCCGAAAAGCTTGAGGGTGAGGTTGAATTCAAGAACGTTTCGTTTGAATATCAGAAGAACAGACGTGTAATCGACAACGTCAGCTTCAAGGTAAAGAAGGGCGAAACAATCGGAATTGTCGGCCATACGGGAGCAGGAAAATCTACGATAGTAAACCTCATAATGAGACTCTACGACGTAACCGAGGGTGAAATTCTGATTGACGGTATCAACGTCAAGGATCTCGCAATGAACTTTATAAGAGATAAGATTGCAATAGTATCGCAAGAGACTTATATGTTCCGTGGCTCGATTGCCGATAATATACGCTATGCCGTACCGACAGCAACCGACGAAGAGGTAATAGAGGCGGCAAAGGCGTCGGGCGCACACGATTTTATTATTAAGTACCCCGACGGCTACAATACCCAGATTGGCTTTGGCAACAAGGGGCTTTCGGGAGGCGAGCTTCAGAGGGTATCGATTGCAAGAGCAATTCTCAAAAAGCCCGACATCCTGATTCTGGACGAGGCGACTGCAGCAATGGATACTGCGACCGAACAGCGTATACAGAGCGCAATAACCGAGATTACAAAGGACAAGACGACGATAATTATAGCTCACCGTTTGTCAACTCTCAGAGATGCCGACCGACTCATCGTTATTGAGGACGGAAAAATGACCGAAAGCGGAACACATAAGGAGCTTCTTCAGGCGAAGGGTGATTATTACAAGCTTTATAAGCTCCAGCTTGATGCGCTCAAGGTTATCGGCGTTGAGGAATAAAGAGGTAAAAATTATGGAAAATAAATTTGTAAGTCAGAATTCGGAGCTTAAGTATTTAACTCCCGATAATTCAAAATTCTCGGTTACACCGAACGGATTTGTAATCGCAAGCTTTGACGGTAGCGAGGAGATGAATCGCGTTTATCTGAGCAGAGTTTTTCCCCACGATTTACCCGACGCTTTTATATCCGTAACCGATAAGGATTCAAACGAATACGGCATAATAAAGTCACTTTCCGACTTTGATGAGGCTACTGCCGCAATACTCAGGGCAGATCTTGAACGCAAGTATTTCAGTGCAAAAATTCTTAAAATTCTTGTAGTTGAAGAAAAGTTCGGCAATTCGGTATGGACGGTAGAAACTCCACAGGGAATAAGGGTAATGACTCTTCGCGATACCTTCAAGAGCATTATCAGAATAGGCGACGACAGAGCAATAGTAGTAGATGAGAATGCAAACAGATACGAGATTGAGAGCCTGTCAGCTCTTGACCGTAACAGCTTCAGAAGGATAGAGTTGTTCTTATGAGTAAAACTGAAAAACTTAGAAAAACGCTCAGAGCCAACCGTGACAGCCGAAGAAAAGCCATTCATGACGTTATTGGTCAAAGAGCGTCGGACACCGAAATTTTATTTAAGTTTAATTTTAACCTCGACTCGGAAAACCGTGACCGTTACGGCGTAATAGCAGTAACGCGCGATTGGATATTCAGAGCAATCGAGTCGTCGGACAACGAGGAAAAGTCACCTGCAATCGTAGAGCGCTTTGCAATTGCCGACTTCAGCGACTTCGTTGCTCGCAGAAACGTGGGCTCTGTCAGCCTTGAGGCTGTAGGCAAGGGCGATACCATAGAGCTTTGTCGCTCGGATATGACTCTTTCCACCCTGATAGTTGACGCTGCACGTTCGCTCAATTCTATGCTCGACCATCTTGGAGATGAGGATTTCAAGGTAGTTTTCGAGCCGGATTTGAGAGTATGTCCAAAGTGTCACCGTCCCTTTAAGAGAGGAATGACCGTCTGCACTCATTGTGTGAAGAACAATTCACTCTTTGTCAGACTCTTTTCAATGGTGAAAAAGGAGCTCCCACTCCTTTTGCTTGCGTTTGCATTTTTTGGAGTGCTCAGCTTTGTAAAGGTGCTCAATCCCGTTTTGCAAAAGAAGATGGTGGACGAGTACATAACGATTATCGAACCACGTGAGAATTTGTTGTTAGGGCTTGTTGTGATATGCGTTGGCATATTCTTGCTGTCGGCAGTATATAAGGTTATTGAAATAATCAGAACAAATATGCTGTCCAAGGTAAATAATAAGCTTATGAAAAAGCTGCGCTCATATCTCTTTGAAAAGATACAGGCAATGTCCGTATCGGCAATTTCAAAGAGGACTGCAGGCGAGCTGATCAACCGTGTTTCGAGCGATACGGGAGTTATTTCCAACTTCTTTGTAGGAAGTCTTCCACAGTTTGTCGAGCAGACGCTGGTAATACTGATAATCGGCACTGCAATGTTCCTGTACGATTGGAAGCTTGCGCTGATGGTAATTATCCCTGCACCCATTATTATGATGATTGTGCGCAAGGTATGGCGTTACACCCATAAAATATATCACCGTCAATGGTATATGGAATCGCAAGCCAATACCGTACTTCACGACGTTTTTCAGGGTATCCGTGTCGTTAAAGTCTTTGGAATGGAAAAGAAGGAAATAAAGAGATACGACGAGGTAATCAAGAAGGTAGCTCGCATTTCCGAGAAAAACGAGATTACGTGGGCTTGCATAATTCCATATATGACCTATCTCATAGGCATAGGAAATTACATAGTGCTCGCATACGTCGGAAACAAAATTCTCGGTGGCACGATGACGCTTGGTGATATGACCATGTTCACCTTCTTCACAAGCCAGATATACACAGCGTTCGATTGGCTGACGAGACTGCCAAGACAGTTCGTTCAGATGGTAACCTCCACCCGAAAAATATTTGAAATCATCGACGAGGAAATCGACGTCAAGGATTCACCCGATGCAAAGGATATAGAAATCGACGGCAACGTTGAGTTCAGTAACGTAAGCTTTGGCTACGAGGACTCTGAGGACATACTCAGACAGGTGTCCTTCAGCGTTAAAAAGGGTGAAATGATAGGCATCGTAGGACGCTCGGGTGCAGGAAAGAGCACCCTGATAAATCTGCTTATGCGCCTTTACGACGTTCGCGACGGCGAGATTACAATCGATGGCAATAATATAAAGGATATATCCCAGCACTCACTTCGCTCACAAATAGGAGTAGTGCTTCAGGAAACCTTCTTGTTCTCAGGAACAATCTACGACAACCTTTTATACGCAGCCCCCGACGCAACGCGAGAGGAAATCATACAGGCAGCCAAGATGGCAGGCGCACATAAGTTCATTATGAAGCTGTCCGACGGCTATAATACGAAGGTAGGAGAGAGGGGACACACTCTCTCGGGAGGCGAAAGACAGAGAATAGCAATTGCCCGAGCGATTTTGAGGAATCCACGGATACTTATTCTCGACGAGGCAACCTCTGCCCTCGATACCGAGACAGAGCGTTTGATACAGGAGTCTATCTCCTCACTGACCAAGGACAGAACCACCTTTGCAATTGCCCATCGACTTTCAACTCTCAGGAATGCCACCAAGCTCATAGTTATTGACAATGGAAGAGTGGCAGAATGTGGCACTCACGAGGAGCTGATGAGAAAGGAAGGCATCTATTACGGACTCGTATTGGCTCAAAGAAAAATGTCTTCAATGACGGGCAAAGAGTAAAAGGACACAAAAAATACATATACAAAGCCTTGTTTTTGTAAAACCTGCACAAAAACAAGGCTTTATTTTTGTTATATCCAAGACAAAAAAATAGCTAAATTCTATTGAATAACAGTGATTTTTATTGTATAATATATACAAGTAATTTACTTGTATCAAATTGATATGCGTAATACAAAATTGTTATCAAAAAACAATAGGAGGAAAAACAAATGGCGAACATGATATCAAGACAAATTAGAAACGTGTGTCTTTTAGGACACGGTGGAAGTGGAAAGACGTCTCTTATAGAAGCAATGCTTTACTACGTAAAAGAGACCGACAGACTCGGAAAGATTGCAGAAGGCAACACAGTATGTGACTTTGACCCCGAAGAAATAAAGCGTGAGATGTCAATTTCGGCATCTGTTGCCCCTGTATTTTATGATAATAAAAAGATTAATTTTATAGATACACCGGGTTATCTCGACTTTGCTGCCGAGACCGAGCAGGCGCTTCGTGTTGTAAGAAACGCAGTTATAGTAATAGACGCAAAGGCAGGAGTTGAGGTAGGCGCAGAGCTTGCATGGCAGAAGGCTACCGATGCAGGCGTTGCGAAGGCGTTCTTTATAAACCGTATGGACGAGGATAACGTCAACTTCACAGCTATCCTTAATACTCTCAAGGAGCTTTTCGGTCAAACAATCTGTCCTCTCTACGTTCCTTTGTTTGAAAATCACAAGACGGTAGGCTACGTTGATATTATCGCGGTAAAGGCTTATAAATATAATAACGGCGTTGCAGAAGAGATTCCTGTTCCCGACCCTAATGCAGATTGGATTCTGGAATACAGAGCAATGCTCTTTGAAGCTCTTGCGCAGACGAGTGACGAACTTATGCTTAAGTTTTTTGACGATATTCCGTTCACAGACGACGAAATCGCAGATGCTCTTCAGGCAGGACTTAAGATGGGAACAATCGTACCCGTATTTTCGGGCTCGGCTGTCACTCTTGAAGGTATTGATTATTTCTTGCATAAGGTTTCAAAATCCTTTACGAGTCCCGTTTCAAGAACTCATGAGGTCGGTGAAGACGGTGAGGATATCGAAATTGATACCGAAGGCGCAACCTCTGTTTTCATATTCAAGACGGTTGCAGACCCCTTCGTTGGTAAGATGAGCTTCTTCAAGGTTATGAACGGAACTCTCAAGAAGGATCAGCTTCTCAAGAACTCACGTAACGGACAGGAAGAAAAAATTGCCCGTATTTATTGTGTAAGAGGTAAGAAGCAGACCGAGGTTGACGAAATGATATGTGGTGATATCGGTCTTACCACAAAGCTCGTTTTCGCTAATACCAACGATACCCTTTCGGAATCGGGCGACGTTACCTATCGTAAGGTAAGATTCCCGAGACCATATCATTCAATGGCAATAGAGCCTCTTGCAAAGGGTGATGAGGACAAGATTTCTCAGGGTATTTCAAAGCTTCTCGAAGAAGATTTGAGCCTTAATTACGTTAATAACGCAGAGACCAAGCAGATGCTTATCTCGGGTCTTGGCGAAATGCATCTCGACGTACTTACTGCAAAGCTCAAGGCAAGATTCGGCACGTCGGTTAAGCTTTCAGAAGAGAAAATCGCTTACCGAGAGACAATCAAAAAGAGCGTTCAGGCAGAAGGTAAGCACAAGAAACAGTCCGGTGGTCACGGTCAGTACGGCCACGTAAAGATTGAATTCGGCCCCGGCGAAGAGGAAGGACTCACATTTACAGAGTCAATCTTCGGTGGCTCAGTTCCCAAGAATTTCCACCCTGCAGTTGAAAAGGGACTCATTGAAGCAATGGAAAAGGGTGTCCTCGCAGGCTTCCCCGTAGTTAACCTTAAGGCAAACCTCTATGACGGCTCATATCACGACGTTGACTCGTCTGAAATGGCATTCAAGCTTGCTGCACACCTTGCCTATAAGGAAGGACTTAAAAATGCTAACCCCGTTATTCTCGAGCCTCTCGGAAAACTTGTAGTTACAGTTCCCGATAATCTTATGGGCGACGTAATCGGTGATTTGACCAAGCGTCGTGGTAAGGTACTTGGCACAGACCAGAGCTTAGAGCAGAAGGGTACCAGCATCATCGAAGCCGAAGTTCCAAAGTCCGAAATGGCAAACTACTCACTTCAGCTTCGTGCAATAACTCAGGGCAGAGCAAGCTTCGAATTCTCTGTTGAAAGATACGGAGAGGTTCCGGCAAGCATAGCACAGAAGATTATTGCTGAGCATAAAGCAGACGTTGAATAAAATAGTTAGACGTATTGGCAACAGCGTTGTCAATATTCAGGTTGAAAAAATCAAATAATCAACACAACGAAAAGGGCGATTTTACATCGCCCTTTTTCAATTATATCGTTTCCTTAAATCTTTTTTGGGACTAAGTGACTGATGAGAGTAAAACGCTTCGAAATTTTGTATTATAATATGTAAATTGGCAAATAATTCTATTGCAAAAAGAAATTAAATGTGTTATGATAATTATGTATGAGAGGAGTTTTGCAATGGAACAGAAAAAGTTAGAAAATTATGCCAGACTTATCGTAAAATCGGGAGTGAACGTTCAGACCGGACAGGACGTAGTTTTGCGTGCCGACCTTGACCAGCCCGAATTTGCGCTTATGGTAGTAGAAGAGTGCTACAAGGCAGGAGCAAGGAAGGTTGAGGTAGAGTGGGACGTGCAAAGGCTCACCAAGCTTCATCATCTTTATCGCTCGCTTGAAACGCTTTCTACGGTTGAAAAATGGGAAGAAGAGAAGCTCTCCCTGCGCACAGAAAAGCTCCCTTGTATGATTTATCTCATTTCCGAGGACCCCGACGGACTTGACGGAATTGACACCGAGAAATACGCCAAGGCAACTCAGGCGAGATATAAGATTATCAAGCCCTATCGTGACAAAATGGAAAACAGATATCAGTGGTGTATAGCTGCAGTTCCCGGCAAGGAATGGGCTAAAAAGATGTTCCCTGATATGAGTGATGACGAGGCAGTCGAGAGACTTTGGGAGGCGATTTTATACACCTCAAGAGCCGACGGCGACAATCCTATAAAAGCATGGGAGGAGCACAATGCAAACGTTCGTGCCAAGTGCGATTATCTCAATTCACTCGGACTTGAAAGCCTTGAGTTTTATTCGTCAAACGGAACTGATTTGAAGGTGGGACTCATCGACGGAACAGTATTTATGGGTGGCTGTGAGGATAGCTTGCAGGGAATAAGCTTTAACGCCAACATTCCCAGCGAAGAGGTATTTATTTCACCCGATAAGAACAAAGCTGACGGAATCGTCTATTCGTCTAAGCCGTTATCGTATAACGGGCAGATGATCGAGGACTTCTATATCCGTTTTGAAAACGGTAAGGTGGTTGAAGCCAAAGCCAAGAAGAACGACGAGCTGTTAAATCAGCTCATAACAATGGACGAGGGGGCGTCAAGGCTGGGCGAATGTGCCTTAGTGCCATACGACTCACCGATAAGAAATTCAGAGCTTATATTTTATAATACTCTCTTTGATGAAAACGCAGCTTGCCACCTCGCTCTTGGTGCAGGCTATACGAACACCCTTTCGGGCTATGATAAGCTCACCCTTGACGAGTGCCATCAAAAAGGAATAAATGACTCTATGGTTCACGAGGACTTTATGATAGGAACGATCGACTTGAAGGTTGTGGGGAACAAAAAGGACGGTGGCACCGTCTTAATATTCGAAAACGGAAATTGGGCTTTTTAACACAGAAAGAAGGATAGGATTATGAAGAAGAAAATATTGTTCCTTTTGATTACGGCTTTACTTGTTGTTGTGATGACACTTACTGCGTCGGCAATGCACACCGACAAGCTTGTCACCAATAACGGAGGGCACACCTTTGAATTTGAAATGACCGAAGACGGAATAATGGTGTCGGGTATTGTGAACGATAAGGAAATTAAATATGCCGCAATATCGCTTGACAAGAACTATATAATAAATATCACACCCGAAATAAGATTTAGCGCCGTTATAAAATATCCCGAGAATGCGAGCAAAACGATCAAGCTCAGACTTTACTTGGGTACAGACGTTGAGGAGGAATTTACGGGAGTTTTCAACGGTGACGACGTAGTGCTTACTAAGAGTGGCGACGAATGGCACTTTGTATTGAATGACAGCGTTTATAATAATAACGCAGAATGGCTGTCTGGTTGGATAGACGAGAGCGTACACCTCAACACTAACCAGCCCAGCGCTGTAAAGATGGTTACCTCTACGGTTATCAAGGACCTTAAAACAGATTACGAGAAGGCATTTGCAATTCACAAGTGGGTTGTTCAGAATATCTACTACGACAAGGATTATGCATTGAATAAAAAAAGCTATACTGCCCTTACTCCCGTTGAGGTGCTCACCGACAGAGTGAGTGTTTGCGAGGGCTATGCAAAGCTCACGGTTGCAATGCTGAACTCTGCAGGAATTCCTGCTTTCACGGTTAAGGGATATACACTTGGTGTAGACGGTCCTACAGCGTGGAGCGACGTGCCTGTAGACATTTCCTCCAATCACATGTGGGTGGAAGCCTACGTTGACGGTCGTTGGCTTATAATGGATACTACCTGGGACTGTAAGAATATGTCGTATGGTGGTAAGAAGGAGAAGAATTCTTCTATAGTGTACCGTCACTTTGATATGAGCGAGCAGTTTTTGGCGACCTCTCACAGAATAATTGACAGACCCAACGCATTTGGAAAGAACGGTGTTTCGGCATGGGCAGAGGCAGAGACTCAGGCAGCTTATAAAAACAAGCTCGTAACACCCGAAATCTGCAATGCAATGCAGAGCAATATGACCCGTGAGGAGTTTTGCGACCTCGTTGTAAACCTCGTTTCAATCAAGCTTGGAAAACCGATTGAAAAGGTTCTTGAGGATAAGGGACTTACCTTGAACAGAAATGCTTTCAAGGACAGAGCAGATGACAATATTCTTGCAGCAAACGCACTTGGTATTGTAAATGGCAAGGAAAACAATATGTTTGACGCCATTGGATATATCACAAGACAAGAGGCTGCAGTAATGCTCTACCGTACAGCCAAGGTTCTTGGAGCAGTCACCCCAAATTCAACGAGTCTTGAATTTGCCGACGCCGATGCCTTTCCTGACTGGAGCAAGGATGCGATTGATTTCGTTTCGGCATCGCTCAGCAGCGAAGGCACAAGAGTAATGGGTGGAGTACAGAATAATAAGTTCAACCCAACGGGTTATTATACCAGAGAGCAGTCTGTTCTCACTATTTATCGACTATTCAGGACCTATTAATACCAAAGTGTCAAAAAAGACAAAGTAAATTTGTGCCATTTTACATATTGCTTTTTTTGAAAAAAAGTGATATATTTATATCAGATGACTATGTTTTTTGTCAGGACGTCTAAAAAACGTGAGATTGTGCGAGCTTACCGTAGTTGAGAGGTAAGCTTTGTACAAAGAAAAACGAATATGTTTTGTGAAGTTTGACTTTTCAAAATTTCTATAAGTTGATAACGTTTGAAACGATTTGCTATAAATTTATCGTTATATTAAATCGTTTCTTTTCGTTTTTCGGGTCACCTTTTTTATAGTCCTCGGCAATTTTTGGAGGAAGTATGCACAAGATAGGATTTGACAACGACAAGTACATTGCGATGCAGTCGCAGAAAATAAGAGACCGAATAGAAATGTTCGGTGGCAAGCTGTACCTTGAATTCGGTGGCAAGCTGTTTGACGACTTTCACGCTTCACGAGTATTGCCCGGCTTTAAGCCTGACAGTAAGGTGAAAATGCTTATGGAGCTTCGTGACAGTGCAGAAATTGTCATCGTTATAAGTGCCGATGCTATAGAAAAGAACAAGAGAAGGGGAGACCTTGGCATAACCTATGACCTTGACGCCCTTCGTTTAATCGACGCCTTCAGAGGAATAGGACTCTACGTTGGTAGTGTTGTAATTACTCACTTCAACTCTCAGCCTGCAGCCTGCGCCTTTGAAAAAAGACTTGCCTCTCTTGGTATTAAATCCTATCGTCATTACATAATTTCCGATTATCCTTCAAATATCCCCCTCATTGTCAGTGAGGACGGATTTGGTAAAAATGATTATATCGAGACCGAGCGTTCTCTCGTTGTAGTTACAGCTCCGGGTCCCGGAAGTGGTAAGATGGCAACCTGCCTTTCTCAGCTTTATCACGACCACAAAAAAGGAATTAAAGCAGGCTACGCCAAATTTGAAACCTTCCCGATCTGGAATATACCCTTGAATCATCCCGTCAATCTTGCCTACGAGGCGGCAACTGCCGACCTTAATGATATGAATATGATTGACCCCTTTCATCTCGAAGCCTATGGAAAAACGACGGTAAACTACAACCGTGACGTAGAAATTTTCCCCGTACTTAACGCTATGCTCGAGAAAATTCTCGGAGTATCCCCTTATAAGAGCCCTACCGATATGGGTGTAAATATGGCAGGAAACTGCATATTCGACGATGATTGCGTATGCGCTGCATCGTGTCAGGAGATTTTAAGAAGATATTATAAGGCTCTTTCATCACTCAGACAGGGAATGTCCGAGGAGAGCGAGGTCAGAAAGCTGGAGCTTATAATGAATAAGCTTGGTGTGACCAAGGAGTCACGTCCGATAGTGGACGTTGCGATTAAGAGAGCAGAGGATACAGGAGCACCTGCTGTTGCAATAGAGCTCCCTGACGGTACGATTGTAGACGGCAAAACCTCATCACTTCTTGGCGCATCTGCCGCGGCAATTCTCAACGCTCTCAAGGCGCTGGCAAACATAGACCACGACGTAACCTTGATTTCTCCAACTGTTATAGAGCCTATTCAACAGCTCAAGGTCAACGTGCTCGGAAATCACAACCCACGTTTGCACATAGATGAGATACTCATCGCCCTTTCAATCAGCGCAGTTACCGACGAGACGGCAGCACTTGCAATGCAACAGCTTTCGAAGCTGCGTAACTGCGAGGCTCATTCTACGGTAATTCTCTCAAGCGTTGACGAAAACGTTTTCCAAAAGCTCGGAATAAACCTTACCTGCGAGCCTAAATATCAGACCAAGAAGCTATACCATCAAAGATAAAAAAGCGACGAGCCGTCGCTGGCGAATCTCGCCTATCCTTACTTTTTCTAAACTAAAGCAAGGCAAAACGGCGAGGTTAATTCAAAGCAATTTCCTATATGATAAAAAAACAGGGTTATAAAACGCGAGTTTTATAACCCTGAATTCTTTTAACGTCCTTTCCCACCAAGCCGTGTACCTGCATATTGAAAACCCTGCTTTAGCAAGGGCGGTTTCATCTCTCTGGCATTTTTGCTCCCAACGTCCGTGCAAGCACGGGAGGTCTGCACCTGCTTTGAGTATCAGAATCCATTTTCGTGTTGTGGGTTTATAATACAAGTATCACGAGAAGGGCAGGAAACATATTTTTTAGTGACAGTGGTCGCAGTTTCCTTCGCAACCGTCGTGGTCGCATTCTTCCATAAGCTCGTCCTCGAATGCGTCGGCAACCTTGTCAAACTCGTCGTCATCATCGATTGTAACGAGCATTTCGTTTCCGTTTTCGTCGATAGCAATCTTGAGAATTACGAACTCATCTCCGTCCTCGTCAGCCGGAACGAGAGCAAGATAGTTGTTTCCGTCAAGCTCCAAATCACCTATAACTGCAAAATCCTTTTCCACACCCTCTTCGTCTGTGAGAGTGAGAACGTCTGCCTCAAATTCCTGATTATCTGCCATTTGTATTTCCTCCTTAGTATATTCGATTTCCTATCTATATATTACACCATTTTTTGCTTATAGTCAAGAGTCTTTTTGAAAATTGAAGTATTCCTTGAAGGAATTGAGCTTTTCAAGGCTTTTACTCTCACTGTCTGCCGATATGAAATAGTAAAGCTTTATTTTCGGCTCAGTTCCCGAGGGACGCACTGTGACACTGCTTTCGTCCTCAAAAATATAGGTGAGCACGTTTTCGGGTGCAAAGGGAAGGCTGTCTGTTTCGCCCGTCTTGATATTGCGCAGAGTTGCAGTTGAATAGTCTGCAATTTTGACTACCTTAATACCTGCAATTTCAACGGGTGGCTCGTTTCTGAGCTTGGACATAATATCAGCCATTTCCGAAACAAAATCAGGAGAAGTGATGATTGCTTCACCCCAATATTCACCCCAAAATCCGTAATCTGCGTAGATATCGTCAAGCACGTCGAAGAGAGTTTTGTTTGAGAGCTTTGCATCGAGTGCAGCTTCTGCAATGAGAAGGGAAGCAACTATACCGTCCTTGTCTCTTGCATATGTGCCCGTAAGATATCCGTAGCTCTCTTCAAAGCCGAAGATGAAGCTGTAGTCACCCTTTGCTTCAAATTCCTTGATTTTCTCTCCTATATACTTAAAGCCGGTGTAAACGTCAAAGGTTTTGATGCCGTTTCTCTCACAGATGACCGAAGCCAGCTTAGAGGATACTATCGACTTAACCATCGCCGGATTTTTGGGCATTGTGTTGTTTGCTTTTTTCGCCTTGATGATGTAGTTAATTAAAATGAGAGCAATCTGGTTGCCCGTAAGAGCTTCAAAAGCACCATTTTTATTTTTGAGAGCAACGCCCATTCTGTCGGCATCGGGGTCATTTGCAATAATGAGGTCGTAACCGTCTGCTACCTTTATCGCCTCGTTGAAGGCGGCAATAAATTGAGGGTTAGGTCGTTCAACCGTGGGGAAGTCTCCGTTTGGTTCAGCCTGACTTTCTACCAGCTTTATACAACCAAAGCCACCGAGCTCCAGAGCTCTTGGCGCAAGACGGTAGCCTGCACCGTGGAGAGGAGTATACAGAATTTTGAGTTCATCCGAATGAGCCTTAATCATTTCGGGGGCAGGGGATTGAGCAATCACCTTGTCAAGATACGCCCTGTCAAGCTCATCACCAACGATTGTAATTCTGCCACTCTTGACACCCTCGTTAAAATCGATAGAGGGAATATCCCAGAAGTCAAGCGTAACGAACTTGTCTGCAACCTTTTTAGCTTCAATCGGAGGAAGCTGAGCGCCATCCTCCCAATAAACCTTGTATCCGTTGTATTCCTTAGTGTTGTGAGATGCAGTAACGTTAATACCTGCCTTACAGCCAAGCTCTCTGATTGCAAATGAAAGCTCGGGAGTAGGTCTGAGCGAGTCAAAAATATAGACCTTAATTCCTGCACCTGCCAATACAGAGGCAGAAATTCTCGAAAACAGCTCTGAGTTGTTACGGCTGTCACAGGCAATTACGACACCGTTTTCTTCGCCCTTTGCCTCAAGCACAACCTGAGCAAGCGAGTAGGTGGCAAGCCTGACTGTCTCACAGTTCATATTTGCAACGCCCGGCAGCATCTTTCCACGAAGGCCTGCAGTACCAAAGCCGATAATTTGTGTGAAGTTTCTGATGAGTGCATCGTCGTCGAGCGAGTCTAAAAACTCCTTGTCACCCTGACAGACGGTTGCTTTATCCTGCCATTCGGCAAGATTTGCTTTTGCAATTTCCAAAAGCTTTTCTTTTGAAGAAGATGTGTTGATAAATTTCATTAAAAGCTCCTAATAGTTTATAGTGTTATTATTGTATCAAAAAAAATGATAAAATACAACTGTTATAACAAAAAAAGACTGCCGAAGCAGTCATTTTTTTATCATATAGGAAATTTCTTTGAATTAACCTCGCCGTTTTGCCTTGCTTTAGTTTAGAAAAAGTAAGGATAGGCGAGATTCGCCAGCGACGGCTCGTCGCTTTTTTACTTACCAAGCTCAATATTTCTTTCATAAGCAGATACAACTGCATCAATTACAGCGCCTCTGAGTCCATTTTGCTCGAGTGCTTCAACACCCACTATCGTACTTCCCGCAGGACTGCAAACTGCATCCTTTAATACAGAAGGGTGGGTATCGGTAACGTTCAATAACTTAGACGTACCGATTAACGTTTGCTCTGCAAGCTCAAGGGCAGTTGCACGAGGAAGACCACATCTGACTCCTGCGTCTGCGAGCGCTTCTATAAACATACATACAAATGCAGGACCACAGCCTGAAATAGCACAGCCTGCATCAATCAGGTTTTCGTTCATTTCGACGAGTCGTCCCGTTTTGCTCATCATTTCACAGAAATAATTCTTGTTAGATTCGCTCACGTTGCTGGTAGCAAAAAGCGTCATACCTTCGCCAATCGATACGGGAAGATTTGGCATAATTCTTATTATCGGCAGGTCAGTAATTTTAGAAAGCTTTTCTATTCTGACACCTGCTGCCATCGAGATTAGCACGACGTCTTTTCTGTTTTTGAAGCTTTTTGCAATGTCCTCTAATACACCACATATTACTTGAGGTTTTACCCCAAGAAAAATATAGTTACATTCTTTTGCAATTTCCTGATTGTCCGACGCGATTACTCCAAGCTCATCTGCATACTTTTGCACAAAGCTATCGTTGTTATCAGCAATGTATACACAGCTTTTGTCAACAGTTTTAACAACGCCCTTCATTATTGCCGAGCCCATGTTACCAACGCCTATAAAACCTATTTTGTTCATAAAATCACCTTACCTGTCCGTTTCCGATAATCACGTACTTGTAGCTTGTCAGTTCTTCAAGCCCCATTGGACCTCTTGCGTGTAGCTTTTGTGTTGATATTCCCATCTCACAGCCAAGTCCGAATTCACCACCGTCGGTAAATCTTGTCGAAGCATTTACGTATACCGACGAAGAGTCAACCGAGAGCGTAAAATAATCACATGCCTTTTCATCGGAAGAAACGATTGCTTCGCTATGTCCTGTCGAGTGAACAGAGATGTGCTTTACAGCAGCTTCAATATCGGACACAACCTTAACTCCGAGGATATAGTCAAGAAACTCTGTGTCAAAGTCGTCGTCTCCTGCCGGTGTGCAGGGAATGATACCCTGACAAGCATTGTCGCCTCTGATGTCAACTGCAATTTTACCGTCAGCGAGTCTATTGTCTATAAGCTCCTTTTTCAGCATTGGAAGAAATTCTTTTGCTATATCCTTATGAACGAGACAGACCTCGCAGGCATTACAAACTGACGGACGGCTCGTTTTTGCGTTATTAACAATTTTAACAGCCATTTCCAAATCGGCTGATTTGTCAACGTATATGTGACAAATTCCCGTACCCGTCTGAATGCAGGGAACAGTTGCATTTTCTATGCAAGCATTAATCAGCCTCGCGCTGCCTCTTGGAATAAGCAAATCAACGTATCCGTTTGCCTTCATAAGCTCGTTTGAGCTTGCGTGCGTTTTGTCCTCAATCAGCTGAATTGCATCGGTAGGGAAGCTTGCTTTTTCAAGTCCTTTTTTCAACGCCCTGACAATCGCCGAGGCAGATTCAAATGCGTCCTTGCCACTTCTGAGTATACAAGCGTTGCCTGATTTCAATGCAAGCGAAGACGCATCACTCGTTACGTTTGGACGACTTTCGTATATTATTGCAACAACACCCATCGGAACAGCAAGCTTCTTGATTAAAAGCCCGTTTGGACGGATTGTCTCTGAGTAGGTCTTTTTAAGAGGGTCGGGGAGAAGTGCTACCTCTCTGAGTCCGTCTGCCATCGCTTTTATTCTGTCTACTGTCAGCTTCAGTCTGTCAATCATTACGCTTCCGAGCCTGTCTTTTGCAAGCTCAACGTCAACACTGTTCTTTTCGAGAATATATTCAGCCTCTTCCTCAAGTGCATTTGCCATCTGAGTTAGTGCGTTGTTGCGCTCTTGCTCACTTGTCCTTGCAATAAGAGGCGATACTTCTTTTGCTTTTTTGAGTATTTCTTGTGTCGTCAGCATTTTTTGCTCCAAAATCTTGTTCCCACCTCTTCTCCGTCTACAATGTTATAAAGAAGAGTAGGTGAGTCACCGTTTATTATAATCATATCTGTGCCCTGTGCAGTCGCAATTTCTGCTGCACGGATTTTTGTTGCCATACCACCCGTACCAAGTTCGGAGCCCTTGCCTCCGGCTAATGCAACAATCTCGGGTGAAATTTCTCTTACGTTTGAAATGAGCTGGGCATCATTGTTTTTATGTGGGTCGGCTGTGTAAAGCCCGTCAATGTCCGACATAAGCACGAGAATATCGGCAGAAATATTTACCGAAACAATTGCAGCAAGAGTGTCGTTGTCTCCTATGCTGATTTCGTTGGTTGCAACAGTGTCATTTTCGTTGATGATAGGAATACAGCCTAATTCTAAGAGTCTTGTGAGTGTATTGTGCAAATTGACTCTTCTCAGCTCATCGTTTACCTCCTCTTCTGTCAGCAAAATTTGAGCTACTGTATGTCTGTACTCCGAGAAAAGCTTGTCGTATGTATACATCAGCTAGCATTGTCCGACTGCCGCCGCGGCCTGCTTTGTAGGAATATCCTGAGGTCGTGACTTGAGAGAGAGCTTTCCGACGCCCATTCCAATAGCACCCGAGGACACCAATATTATTTCGTGTCCTGCGTTTTTGAGGTCGCTCACAACCTCGCATAGCTTTTCAATCCTTCTTATGTTTAGACACCCCGTTGAGTGTGTCAGGGTAGAAGTACCAATTTTAATTACAATCCTCATAATTTTCCTCGTCAATGCTGAAATTAAACTCTGTGATATCAAGTCTGTCAAGGACAATTCCCATAAGCTTGACACATATTTTTTCGGGAGCAATATTCTCTTTGATAAGAGTTTCTTTTTCTGCTTTAGTCAATTGTTTCAGCTGATATTCAACTCTTAGCGCATCTCCCTTTGACTCACATCTCCACAGTACTTCGAGAGAGTGTGGAGAGTGCGCCTTGGTGTATTTGGCTTTCTTGTCGCTTTTTCCAAAGTGCTCGGAAAGTCTTTTGCTGATATCCTTGGCAATTCCTGTGTATAAGGAATTGTCACGGCAGCGTAAGATGTAAACGTAATACATAACTTTATCAAAAAGTGGGAGTAGCTCCCACTTTTCCTCATTTTTATGCGCCTATATTATAAAGGCATTTTTGCAAGCTCTTGGATTTTTTCAGCCCATACAGCCTTATCGTTGAACTCGTCAAGGTCGATGAGAGTGTATATTCTCTTTGCAAGCTCACAGTGAGACTCACAATGCAAATGATTTGCATTTCTCGAACGGGCAGTCAGAACGTCATCCTGCTCTTCAGCCCACTCGGGTGCGTTAGGATGATTCCAATTATTAAAGTAGCACCAGCCGTCATAGTAGTTCTGTACTAAATCCTCGTCCTTTATAATTTCAGAAAGCTTGTTTATGTAGTCGAGCATTATCTTTTTGCTTTCACCCTTGTAAACGTTGATAACCGTTGTTTCGTTGTCCATCTTGTAAGGAACGATTTCGTAGGTCGGCGCTTTGCCGAGCTCAAGCTCGAGAATTGTCATATATCCGTAGTACCAGGGGTGATCTGCAGGTCTCTTTCCAAAGAAGCCGTATGGGAAGTAGAAGTTGCCCATACTGTAAATGATCGGCTTACCGTTGTAGGTCTCGTGACCCTGAGGGCAGTGTGTGTGTCCACCAATAACAGCGTCAGCTCCGATGTCTATGAGCAATCTGTAGCGCTCTATTACCGTTGGGCTTGGTACCGGGTTGTACTCGTTACCACCGTGGAATACGACGATAACGAAATCCGAAACTGCCTTCTCTTCCTTGATTCTATTGTGAAGCATACCAATCTTAAAACCGGCAGAACCTGCAGATTTCTTGGTAGCAACGCCGAATTCGTTTTCACAGACCGAGAGAATAGAAACCTTTATTCCGGACTTTTCAAAGCGATGCGCCTTGTATGCATCAAATATATCCTTGCCTGCGCCACAATGAGAAATGCCGTTTTCTTCAAGCACCTTGAGAGTGTTAATTAACGCTGAGTCTCCAAAGTCACCGATATGATTGTTTGCAAGAGTTGTAAAGTCAACGTTGAGCGTTTTCAAAAAGCATACGGTCTCGGGATTTGATGTGATGTTAGGACCACTCTTTTGAATTGGCTTGCAATCTTCTTTATTTGCGAGAGGTGTTTCGAGATTGACGCTTCTTACGTCAACCGAGTCGAATACAGGCTTGACCTCGGCAATGATTTGGTTCGTTTTGTCAGTGTCCGTTACGAAAGACGCTTCTTGAAAGGTTACGTCTCCTGTGAAAAGAATTTTCATATCCATTTCTCCTTTAATGCATTGTTTTCGTCCCAATTATATAATAAATTACAGCCATTGTCAATACTTTGCGACTACAAAACAGTTATTTATAAGCCTTTCATGGCCAAGGCTCGGACGGTTGATATAGTCCCCGTTGTAGAAAAGTACAGTAGAGCTTCCTCCGTCGAGCAAAGCTGCATTTTCAGCGCCTTCGTCAAGCATTATATCCTGAATGACGTTGAGGTCACAGCCAAGACTCCAGCCTACCTGCCTTCCGTCTACTACGAGAAATAGAAATTCTCCCGTTTCTCTTTGTCCTATGGCTGTTCTTGGCGCAATGCCCCAACCACCCGTTCCGTTTTTTATAGTGCCTTCTCCGTTGACTACTATAAACGGATAGAAGGAAACAGCACTGACAATATTATTATCAAGAGCCCATTCTGCAGTACAGTGTCTCAGCACGAGAACGCCATTGTCGTTAATACCAATCATATTGTATTCGGTATCGTCAATTTCAATAGGGCTGACAAGCTCGGAGTTTTCTATTACAAGTCCTGCAGGGTAACCACCGTTTGAATCGTAGTTAGGTCCGTCTATGAAGCCACCACCGTTCAGTCCCGCGATAGCGTTTGCACTTGTGACCATTCGCTTTACCGTCTGACCTTCGTCGTATTGTCTGGCAGTGTCAACGAGCTTTACTCTCATGGGGTCCTCAACGAGCATTACAAAAGCGTGATAGGTGCTTTTTTCAATTTCCTTGAGATAAATTCCGTCTTCAAGCTTTGTGTAGCCCTCGGCGATATACAGCTTAAAATCCTTTGGCGCAGAGTAGTGGTATTTGTCGTTATTTATAAGGACTTGTACAAGGTGCTTTTTCTCAAATACATGCTCACGCTTTTTGAAGTTGATAAGCTTTGAATCCAAGCCCGAGTCGTCAACTCTGTTGGCATTTAGTATTTCTTCTATTTTTTCGTCGGGAATAAACCAGGTTGCAAGGTGCTTGTGGTTCATGGTTGTCATTGCTGTGCACACCCAGAGTGTCTGGAGTTTTTTACTTGCCCCACAGACAATCAGCACGTAAAATGATAAAACGGCAATGAGCATAACGGCTGCAACGGTTATAAGAATTATCTTAATTGAGTTCGTTATATTCTTCTTTTTCAAAACGCACCTCCGTTCTGCTTTTATTTTAATACTTATGACGAAAAAAATCAATAGTTGTTCCTCTGAATTTAAGAATTTTAACAAATGTGAGCAGTTTGAGCTTTTTCTTTAATATTTCTCTTGACACGTTCCTTGTTTTGTGATAAAATAAATCAAATAAAGAAGCTATGGACTGCGTTCTCGATGATTTGTTCGCAGATACGCATTTATTAATTCTTTAAGAATCTGTTTTTAAGGTTCTTTTTTTGTGTCAAAAGGAGATTATATGAACTACGTTTTGAAGAATTCAGTGGTATATGATAACGGTAAATTCGACCGTCGTGATATTATGATATCCAACGGGCTTGTTTCCGTTGTCCCCTCATCTCTTCTTGACACTGACACCCTTGTTATTGATTGCTCAGATAAATATATTTTTCCCGGTTTTGTTGATGTTCACGTACATCTGCGAGAGCCGGGATTTATTTATAAAGAGAGCGTTGCAACGGGCACGCTCGCGGCAGCTCACGGTGGCTATACGACTGTCTGCTCGATGCCCAATCTTTCACCGACTCCCGACTCCCGTGAAAATCTCAAGCCTCAGCTTGACGCAATCAGGAAGGATGCCTTAATTGAGGTCTTGCCCTTCGGTACGATTACCGTCGGAGAAAAAGGTGAGAGGCTTTCGGAAATGGAAGAAATTGCACAGGACGTCTGTGGCTTTTCGGACGACGGCAGGGGAGTACAGGACGTCTCAATGATGCACGAGGCGATGCAGAGAGCAAAAAAGCTTGGCAAAATTATTTCGGCTCACTGCGAGGACAATTCACTTCTTAACGGTGGCTACATTCACAATGGTGAATATGCAAGGGCTCATTCGCATAAGGGCATTTCGTCGGAGAGTGAATGGGTACCAATAAAAAGAGATATAGAGCTTGTTGAAAAAACAGGCGTTGCATATCACGTCTGTCATATTTCTACCAAAGAGAGTGTAGAGCTGATAAGACAGGCGAAGCGACGAGGTGTGAATATTACCTGCGAGACAGGTCCTCACTACCTTGTTCTGTCCGATAAGGATTTGCAGGAGCACGGTAGATTCAAGATGAATCCACCACTGCGCTCCGAGGAGGACAGGCTTGCTTTGATCGAGGGAATAAAGGACGGTACAATCGATATGATTGCAACCGACCACGCACCACATTCCGAGGAGGAAAAGAGCAGAGGACTCGAAAAGAGCACGATGGGTGTCGTAGGACTTGAGACAGCCTTCCCGATACTTTATACAGAGCTTGTTCAAAAGGGTGTAATAACGCTTGAAAAACTCATTGAACTAATGGCAATAAATCCACGCAAGCGCTTTGGAATAGAAGGTGGCACGTCGATTGGTCAGCGCGCCGATTTGACGGTGTACGATTTGAACTGTACGAGCAGGGTCAACCCTGAAGAGTTCTTGTCAAAGGGCAAGAGCACGCCCTTTGAAGGCTTTACGGTTCAAGGAAAATGTAAGATGACAATTTTTGGAGGTAAAATAGTATGGCAGGAAAAATGAACAGAAAAATCGTCCTTGAGGACGGTAGTGAATACTGTGGCTACGGCTTCGGAGATAATTCGGATAGAGTGTGCGAAATAGTATTCAATACGTCAATGGTAGGTTATCAGGAAATAGTTTCCGACCCCACTTATATGTATCAGATGGTAGTTATGACCTATCCCATTATCGGTACGGTTGGTGTTTCGGATGACGGTGAGACAAAGACTCCTACTATCGGTGGACTGATTGTAAGAGAGTATAACGATTTACCTTCAAATTTCAGATACGTAAAGACTCTTTCGGAGGTTATGGAAGAAAATCATATTCCGGGTATTCACGGACTTGATACAAGAAAGCTTACGAGAAGCATCAGAGATAACGGCTGTCGCAAGGTGCTCATTACGTCGATTGATACACCTACCGAAAAGGCACTCGAAATAATAAAGAATACCGCGATTCCTACAGATGCCGTTTCAAAGGTCAGCTGTAAGAGAAAGTGGTATTCGAGAACCTACAGTGCAAAATACAATATCGTACTCGTTGACTGTGGACTTGAGCAGAATATAGTTGATATACTCAACGCTAACGGCTGCAGCGTTGCCGTAGTGCCGTATAACACCAGCGCTGAGGAAATTTTGTCAATGAAGCCGGATGGAGTATTTTTCACAGACGGTCCCGGTGCGCCTGAGGATACGCCCTGCCTTGTAGAGCTTGTTAATGCTCTCAAGGGTAAGTGTCCTATTTTCGGCTCGGGACTTGGTCACGAGTTAATAGCCTTGACCTACGGAGCCAAGATTACAAAGCTCAAGTTCGGTCACAGAGGTGTAAATCATCCTGTAAAGAACTTGCTTAATAACGTTGTTGAAACAACAGCTCAGAACCACGGTTATGCCGTTGATTTTGACAGTGTAAAGAGCACGGAGCTTGAGGTTGTGCAGATTAATCTCATTGACTCGACCGTTGAAGGAATGAGAAATGAAAAGGATAAGGTTTACAGCATTCAGTATCAGACCGAGAGTGCGCTCAGCTCGCCCGATAAGGATTCGCTGTTCAATCAGTTTATGAATTCAATGAAGGAGAATAAAGACAATGCCTAAGAGAAGTGATATAAAGAAAATTCTTGTAATCGGCTCAGGTCCTATCGTAATAGGACAGGCTGCCGAGTTTGACTATGCAGGCACACAGGCTTGCCTTGCTCTCAAGGAGGAGGGCTACGAGGTTGTGCTTTGCAACTCGAATCCCGCCACCATTATGACGGATACTACCATAGCTGATAAAATATATATGGAGCCTCTCACCCTTGAATATATTGCAAAAATTTTGCGTTATGAGAGACCCGATGCGATTATTCCGGGCATTGGTGGACAGACCGGCTTGAACCTTGCAACACAGCTTCATCGCAAGGGAGTATTGAGAGAGTGTCAGGTTGAGCTTCTGGGCACACGTGTTGACAGTATAGAAACAGCCGAGGACAGAGAGCTTTTCAAGGAATTCTGTGAAAGACTCGGTGAGCCGGTGCTTCCGTCGGATACTGTTACAACTATTGAGGACGGCTTGAGAGTAGCCGAGGAAATCGGTTATCCCGTAGTTCTTCGCCCTGCTTTCACACTTGGTGGTACGGGTGGTGGCTTTGCCGATACCCCCGAGGAATGTGCCGACATTCTCAAGAATGCAATTAAGCTTTCTCCTGTTGGTCAGGTGCTCGTAGAAAAGAGCATCAAGGGCTATAAGGAAATCGAATATGAGGTTATGCGTGACGCTAACGATACAGCAATTGCAATCTGTAATATGGAAAACGTGGACCCCGTCGGCGTACACACGGGTGACTCTGTCGTTGTATGTCCTACTCAGACTCTGACAAGCAAGGAATGTGCAATGCTTCGCAACAGTGCACTCAAGATTATCCGTGAGCTCAAAATTGAGGGAGGCTGTAACGTACAGTTTGCTCTTGATCCACACTCTATGGAATACTATATTATCGAGGTAAACCCGAGAGTATCACGTTCATCGGCGCTTGCTTCAAAGGCGAGTGGCTATCCTATTGCAAGAGTTACGGCTAAAATTGCCGTAGGTATGACTCTTGATGAGATTAAGATTGCCAACACTCTTGCAGCATACGAACCCACTCTCGACTACGTAATCACAAAAATGCCCCGTTTCCCCTTCGATAAGTTTGCCGATGCAAACAACAAGCTTTCAACACAGATGAAGGCTACGGGCGAGGTAATGAGCATTGGCAGAACAATCGAGGAGAGCTTGCTCAAGGCAGTTCGTTCTATAGAAATCGGTGTTTCTCACTTCTATATGAAGAAGTTTGATAATTATACAAATGACGAGCTTCTTTCCTACGTAACCGATGCTACCGACGACAGATATTTCGCAATAGCTCAGCTCATTCGCAACGACGTCGATCTGGGACTTATTTGCGATGCTACGAGAATTGAAATGCTCTTCCTTGAGAAAATCAAGAATATAGTTGAAATGGAAACTACCGTTAAAGAGGCAAAGTTTGACCTTGACGTTCTTTACGACGCCAAGCGTATGGGCTTCTCGGATAACTATATTGCAAAGCTTTGGGGCGTTGATGAAATCAAGGTATGGGAGCTTCGCCGTGATAACAAGATGTTCCCGGTATATAAGATGATAGATACCTGCGCATCCGAGTTTGAAGGCTACATTCCTTACTTCTATTCGACCTATGAGGACGAGAACGAGTCTGTTGTTTCGGATAAGAAGAAGGTTATAGTTCTCGGTTCAGGACCAATCAGAATTGGTCAGGGCGTTGAATTTGACTATTCAACCGTTCACGCAGTAACCACTATTAAAAACTTCGGTTATGAAGCTATAATTATAAACAACAATCCCGAAACGGTTTCAACGGATTATACAACGTCGGACAAGCTCTATTTCGAGCCTCTTTGCGCAGAGGACGTAATGAATATCGTCGAGCTTGAAAAGCCGATTGGCGTTATTGCTTCACTCGGTGGACAGACGGCTATCAACCTTGCCGAGCCTCTTGCAAAGAGAGGGGTAAACATTATCGGCACAGATTGTGACGCTATAGAAAAGGCAGAAAACAGAGATGCCTTTGAAAAGGTGCTTCAGTCACTCAATATTCCTCAGCCAAAGGGAGCAGCCGTAACCAATATAGAGGACGGTGTAAGGGTAGCAGGCGAAATTGGTTACCCTGTGCTTGTAAGACCTTCATTCGTGCTTGGTGGACGAGCAATGCAGATTGTATCGGGCGAGGAAATGCTTCGCCATTACCTCAAGACAGCCGTTGAGGTTGATGAGGATAAGCCTGTGCTTGTAGATAAGTACATTCAGGGCAGAGAGGTAGAGGTAGATGCAGTATGCGACGGAACGGATGTGTTCGTGCCCGGCATAATGGAGCTTGTTGAAAGAACGGGTGTTCACTCGGGCGACTCAATCAGCGTTTATCCATCATTTACGCTAAGCCAGAAGGTTAAGGACACTATCCTTGAATATACTAAAAAGCTCGGACTCGGCATTGGAATTGTAGGACTTTTCAATATTCAGTTTATCGTTGACAAAAACGACGACGTATTTATCATCGAGGTAAATCCACGTTCGTCAAGAACAGTTCCCTTCCTTTCAAAGTCAACGGGCTACAGCCTTGCAGATATAGGAACACTTGCAATACTCGGCAAGAGCCTCAAGGAGCAGGGTATAACCGAAATTTATCCCAAGGAAAAGGAGCGCTGGTACGTAAAAGCGCCTGCCTTCTCATTCTCAAAGCTCAGTGGACTTGATGCTTACCTTTCACCCGAAATGAAGTCAACGGGTGAGGCAATCGGCTATGATAACAAGCTCAACAGAGCGCTTTATAAGGCTCTTCAGGCAAGTGGTATGAGCGTAGTTAACTACGGAACCGTATTTGCTACAATTGCAGATGCCGACAAGGAAGAGGCTCTTGAGCTGATTAGAAGATTTTATAACCTCGGCTTTAATATCGAGGCAACAGAGGGTACTGCAAAGTTCCTCAAGGAGCACGGTATCAAAACGAGAGTAAGACAGAAAATCGGCAACGGGGCAGAGGATATTCTTAATTCAATCAGACAGGGCTACGTAAATTACGTAATAAATACACGTGATATTAACTCGGGCAGTATGTCGGACGGACATGCAATCAGACAGTGTGCTGTACAGAATAACGTTACGATGTTCACTGCTCTTGATACAGTCAGAGTTCTCCTCGACGTATTGGAGGAAACAACTCTGGGTATTTCAACGATTAATGCATAAGAGGTACAAAAAGTGACTCAGGGAATATATACTGTTTTATCAAACGAGAAAATTGCCAGAGACGTTTACAAAATGGTTATTGAGGGTGATACCTCGTCGATTACAGCTCCGGGACAGTTTGTAAATATCAAGCTTGAGGGCAAGTTTTTGAGACGTCCTATATCAATCTGCGATTATGACGAAAAGACCATAACCTTGATTTACAAGGTGGTTGGCAGTGGAACAGAAATGATGGCAGAAATGATCGAGAAGGACACTCTTGACGTTCTTGTCGGGCTCGGCAACGGATATGACGTTTCAAAAAGCAGCAACGCTCCACTTTTAATCGGTGGAGGCGTTGGAGTACCACCTCTTTACAGGCTTTGCAAGGAGCTTGTAAAGGAAGGCAGAACCGTTAAGGTTGTACTTGGCTTTAATTCTGCAGCCGACGTCTTTTATGAGGACGAGTTCAAGGCTCTTGGTGCACAGGTAATAGTGGCAACAGCTGACGGAACAAAGGGAGTCAGGGGATTTGTAACCGATGCAATGACGGGACTTGACTATTCCTATTTCTATACCTGTGGACCCGAGGTAATGTTCAGAGCCATTGAAAAAATAGCTAAAACAAGTGGTCAGTACAGCTTTGAGGAAAGAATGGGCTGTGGCTTTGGTGCTTGTATGGGCTGTTCTTGTAAAACAAAATACGGAAACAAGCGTATCTGTAAGGACGGACCTGTTTTGGAAAGGGAGGAAGTTATATGGTAAATACAAAGGTTGAGCTTTGCTCTATAACTCTTGACAACCCCGTAATTCCCGCGAGTGGTACGTTTGGATTCGGATATGAATTTGCAGAGCTTTACGATATAAATTGCCTTGGAACTTTTTCCTTTAAGGGTACTACGAGGGAAGCAAGGTTTGGAAACCCCACTCCGAGAATTGCAGAATGTGATTCAGGAATGATTAACGCAGTAGGATTGCAAAATCCGGGAGTTGACGCAGTAATTGCCGAAGAGCTTCCAAAACTCAAAAAATGCTTTTCAAAGCCCGTTATGGCAAACGTCAGTGGGTTTTCGATAGAAGAGTACGCTGAAACCTGCGCAAAGCTTGATAAGGAAGAGCAAATCGGTTGGTTTGAGGTAAATATATCCTGCCCCAACGTTCACGGTGGTGGTATGAGCTTTGGTACGTCTCCCGAGGCTGCAGGCGAGGTTACACGTGCAGTCAAGGCTGTGACAACAAAGCCCGTTTTCATAAAGCTTTCGCCCAACGTTACGAATATCGTTTCTATTGCAAAGGCTTGTGAGGAAAACGGAGCAGACGGAATAAGTTTAATAAATACACTGCTTGGAATGAGAATAGATTTGAAAACAAAGAAGCCCGTTATAGCAAATAAAATGGGTGGATTTTCAGGTCCTGCAATAAAACCGGTTGCCATCAGAATGGTTTATCAGGTTTACGAGGCTGTGAGCATTCCCATTATTGGTATGGGTGGCATTTCAACGGCAGAGGACGTTATAGAAATGCTTCTTGCAGGTGCAACTGCAGTTGAGGTAGGTGCAGCAAATCTTGTTGACCCTTATGCTTGCAAAAATATTATTGATGATCTGCCAAGAGTTATGCAAAAATATGGAATTAATAACTTAAAGGATATTATAGGAGGAGCGCACTAATGGGAAGAGACGTAATAATTGCATGTGACTTTTCAAGCAAGGAAGAGGTAATGAGCTTTCTTGATAAGTTCACAGACGTAAAGCCCTTCGTAAAAATCGGTATGGAGCTTTTTTATGCAGAAGGACCACAGATTGTTCGAGACATCAAGGCAAGAGGACATAAAATTTTCCTCGACCTTAAGCTTCACGACATTCCCAATACTGTAAAAAAATCAATGTCGGTGCTTTCAAGACTTGACGTCGATATGACTAACCTTCATGCATCGGGTACAATCTCGATGATGGAGGCAGCAATTGAGGGACTGACAAGACCCGACGGAACACGCCCCATTCTTATAGCAGTAACACAGCTTACCTCAACAAGTCAGGAAAGACTTGAAGCAGATTTGCTTATCAAGGAAAAGATGGAAGATGTTGTTATGCATTATGCCAATAACGCAAAGCTTGCAGGACTTGACGGTGTTGTGTGTTCGCCTCTTGAGGCAGAGAAGGTACATAATACTTGTGGTAAGAGCTTTGTTACCGTTACACCCGGTGTCAGATTTGCAGACGGCGATAAGGGAGATCAGGTGAGAGTTATGACACCTGCCGAGGCAAAGCGTATCGGATCAGATTACATTGTAGTTGGCAGACCCATAACTGCTGCAGAAAACCCCGTTGAAGCATACAAGCGTTGCGTAGCAGAATTTGTAGATTAAGGAGAAATAAAATGGAAAAACTTATTGCAAAGGATTTACTTAAAATTAAGGCAGTTTTCTTCCGTCCGGAAGAGCCTTTTACATGGGCAAGTGGAATAAAAAGCCCCGTATATTGTGACAACCGTCTCACACTCACAGCACCTGAAGTAAGATGTGACGTGGAAAACGGTCTTGCAAAGCTTATAAAGGAGAATTATGCCGATGCAGAGGTGCCTATGGGGACTTCGACAGCAGGAATTGCACACGCAGCAATCACTGCTCATATTCTTGATATGCCTATGGGCTATGTAAGAAGTGGTGCAAAGGACCATGGCAGACAGAATCAGATTGAGGGTAAGCTCGAAAAGGGACAGAAGGTTGTAGTAGTAGAGGATCTTATCTCAACAGGTGGCAGTGTAATCGAGGTAGTTAACGTTCTTCGTGAAGCAGGCGCAGAGGTGCTTGGAATTGTTTCGATTTTCACTTACGGTATGAAGAAGGGTCTTGACAGACTTGCTGAGGCGAACGTTAAGAATTTCAGCCTCACCAACTTTGACGTGATTGCAGAGGTTGCAGCAGAGGAAGGATATATCAAGCCCGACGATGTCAAGCGTCTTATCAAGTTCAGAAACAACCCTTCAGATGAAAGCTGGATTGGAGCGTAAAATGAGAAGTGTTATTGACATCTTCGACCTCAGTGTTGAAGAAATCGAAAAGCTTATTGAGACGGCAAACGATATTATAGAAAACCCCTCAAAGTATTCCGAGAAATGTCATGGAAAAAAGCTTGCAACACTATTTTTTGAACCATCCACACGAACGAGACTCAGCTTTGAGGCAGCTATGTACGAGCTTGGAGGCAACGTGCTTTCAATGGCAGACGCAGGCTCGAGCTCGGCAAAAAAAGGCGAGAGTGTTGCTGATACAGCAAAGATGATATCCTGCTATGCCGATATTATGGCGATGCGTCACCCTAAGGAGGGCGCACCCTTGGTTGCTTCTCTCAATGCGAGTATTCCCGTTATCAACGCAGGAGACGGTGGACATAATCATCCCACCCAGACTCTTGCAGATTTACTTACAATTAAGCGTGAAAAAGGACGCTTTGACAACCTTACCATTGGTCTTTGTGGAGATTTGAAGTTCGGCAGAACAGTACATTCGCTTATTAATGCGCTTTCAAGATATAATGGTATAAGGTTTATCCTCATTTCACCCGAGGAGCTGAAAATCCCGGGCTACGTTAAAAAGGACGTTATTCTCAAAAACGGACTTGAATATATGGAAACCAATGACCTTGAGAGCGTACTCGGTCAGCTTGATATTTTGTATATGACAAGAGTACAAAGAGAGCGCTTTTTCAACGAGGACGATTATCTCAGACTCAAGGATAGCTATATCCTGACTCCCGAGAAGCTTGAAAAGGCAAAGTCGGAGCTTTGCATAATGCATCCTCTTCCGAGAGTAAACGAAATCAGCGTGGCTGTCGATAACGACCCGAGAGCCTGCTATTTCAAGCAAGCACTTTATGGAAAATATATGAGAATGGCACTTATTTTATTCTTGCTGGGGGAATTGTGATATGAATATTGATTCAATAAAAAACGGTATTGTCATTGACCATATAACTGCAGGCAACGGAATGAAGATATATCAGCTTTTACAGCTTGATGCACTCAATTGTTCGGTTGCGCTCATCCGTAACGTGCAAAGTGTCAAGATGGGCAAGAAGGATATTATTAAAATTGACTGCGACATTGATATCAATACTGATGCACTCGGATACGTTGACCCCAATGTAACGATTGATATAATCAAGGACGGCAAGCTCATTGAGAAGAAAAAGGTAGCCCTTCCCGAAAAGCTCGTTAATATAATATCCTGCAAAAATCCAAGATGCATTACTTCAACCGAGCAGGAGCTTGACCAGGTGTTTAAGCTCACCGACGTTGAAAAAAAGGTATATAGATGTATATACTGCGAAGGAAAAGCAGAGTAATATGAAATTAAGAGAACATTTTTTGAAAAAGTGTTCTCTTATTTTTTATAAAGCTCTTTAATTTTTAACAATTGTGTGATACAATATATTGAATAATTGTCGAAAGGGAATTGATATGAAAATTAAAAGCTTTATACTTATATTGTTGGTATTGTTTGCATCTTTATTTATTATGTCTTGCAATAATCAGACCGAAATTGAAGAAACAGAAGAAAGCGAGGAAATAAACCTGCCTCAGATGGTCGATAGTAACGTATCCTTTGCATACGGACAATTCGGCTTGACAAAATATATATACGACGACGATAACCGTATAACCGATATCGTAACGCTCAGCATTTATTCAATGTCGGAGTTTATAGAAAACTCAAACGCTTACAAGTGCAAGTATGAGTATGACAATGGAGTATTGTCATCACTTGTATATATGGGCAAGCTCTTTACTCCCGATAAAACCGATGAGCAGGGCAGAGTAATTTCTGCAGTTAGCGATAATGGTGTCTACGTTGATTTTACCTACGGAGAAAACGGTATTGTTGTCAAAGAGGATTTTTATGATAACGGACAGCTTGTTTTGACTAATGAATTCAATTCAAAGGGCAGACCTACTTCGGTAAATTATTATGAACTTGGTAAATTGACCTATGATTACTCAGACGGTGTAATCTACGTGACAATGAATCTTGTTGGTACAGACGAGGCGTCTCCCGATATAACAATTTATCTTGACGATAACGGTTATCCCTATGCTTGTTCGGAAGTAGTCGACATTGCAATGATAGGATACACGTGGACGTATATTGAAGATTATAAGTGTACTAATACGGTTGTTGAAACTGTTTACGCAGGTCAGGCAACTACCGAGGAATACGTTATATATTACAACGATGACGGCAGCATTGAAAAGATTTTGAAATATACCTATAAGGCTGACGGAACACCCAAGCAGCTTGCAGACTACAGATTTGAGTATAATGCCGACGGTACACCCAAACAACGGGTCGATACCGATTACGATGATAACTTTAAGGTCGAAAAGAAGGTAATCAATCTTTACGAGGATACGGTACGTACAACTGTCACAACCGAGCTTTATACCGACGGAGCTCTTAGTGAAAAAACCTATGAGAAGAGTACCTTTGATGAGAACGGTGTACAGATAAAGCAGAGCAATTACAGCTATTCCTCAAATGATACTTTTGTGTCGGGAACCGACGAGGAGTATGAATATGAGGACGGTAAGCTAAGAGGCAGAACATCCTATTTCTATGGCGAGAATAAGAGTCTGACTCAGATTTTCAAGGAGCATCATACCGTTGACGAACTTGGTCGCAATACAAGCTCTGTTTACGAGGCTTACGAGCCGACGGGTGAGCTCAGAGAAAAAGAGGTTGATGAATTTGAATACGATGAGAATTCAAACGTAATCAGACAGAGCATTTCCATTTATGAAAAGGATGAATTAGTCCACAAGGACGTTTCGGAATACGTATATCTTGACGGTGAGCTTGACAAAACTGTTGTTACACGATTTGACAAGGACGGCAAGGTTATTGGTAGCTTTGAAGAATAAAAACTAAAAGGAGGTTTTACTATGGATAGGTTTAAGCTTGTTTCACCCTATCAGCCAATGGGTGACCAGCCCGAAGCAATTGCCCGTGTTACAGAGGGTATTTTGCGTGGCGATAAGGAACAGACCCTGCTCGGTGTAACAGGCTCGGGTAAAACCTTCACTATGGCAAATATTATTGCCAACGTTAATAAGCCAACCCTTATTCTTTCGCATAACAAAACACTTGCTGCTCAGCTTTGCTCCGAGTTTAAGAATTTCTTCCCCAAAAATGCTGTAGAGTATTTTGTGTCTTATTACGATTACTTTCAGCCCGAAGCATATATACCGGGAAAGGATATGTATATTGAAAAGGATTCGGCGATAAACGACGATATAGACAAGATGCGCCATTCGGCAACCTCAGCTCTTTTTGAAAGGCGCGACGTTATAATTGTGTCGAGTGTTTCGTGTATATATTCCCTCGGTGACCCGTCTGAATATGAAAACCTTGTAATATCCTTAAGACCGGGAATGTTTATTTCAAGAGAGGAGCTTATACGCAAGCTTGTTGCAATTCAATATGAAAGAAACGATATAGACTTTACCCGTAATCGCTTCAGAGTAAAGGGCGACGTTGTAGAGATATATCCTGCAGGAGCTACAGAGCTTGTAGTGAGAGTTGAGTTTTTTGGCGATGAAATTGACAGACTCAGCGAAATAAACGTCGTTACCGGTGAGGTAATGGCAGTTTTGAATCACGTAGCGCTTTATCCTGCTTCTCATTACGTTACAACCGAGGACAAAAAGGAAAGAGCAATCAAGGAAATAAAGGAAGAGCTTGTCGAGAGAATCAAGTTTTTCAGAGACAAGAATATGCTGATAGAAGCACAGCGAATTGAGGAAAGGGTAAAATACGATATTGAAATGATTGAAGAGGTGGGCTATTGCTCGGGAATAGAAAACTATTCAAGGGTATTTGCAGGTAAAGCACCCGGTTCAACACCCTATACTCTGCTCGATTATTTCCCAAAAGATTTTCTTCTCTTTATAGACGAGTCCCACGTAACTGTGCCTCAGGTCAGGGGTATGAGTGGTGGAGATACTGCAAGGAAGAAAAATCTCGTTGATTACGGCTTCCGTCTGCCCAGCGCATTCGATAATCGTCCACTGTATTTTGAAGAGTTTACAAGCAAGCTCAATCAGATAGTGTACGTCAGCGCAACACCCGACGAATACGAGCTCGAGAGAAGCACTCAGGTTGCCGAGCAGATTATTCGTCCGACCGGCTTGCTTGACCCGATAGTTGAAGTCAGAGGCATTGACGGACAGATTGATGACCTTATCGGTGAGCTCAACGAGAGGATTGCCAAGGGTCAGAGAGCGCTTGTTGTTACTCTTACTAAAAAGATGGCTGAGGACCTCACGTCATTTCTTTGCTCTTCGGGTCTCAAGGCAAAGTATATGCATCATAACGTAGAAACGATAGACAGAATTCAATTAATCAAGGAGTTAAGACAGGGCAAGTACGACGTTTTAGTGGGAATAAACCTTCTGAGAGAGGGTCTTGACTTACCTGAGGTTTCGCTCGTTGCAATCCTTGATGCCGATAAAGAGGGCTTTTTGCGCTCGGTTACCTCATTTATACAGATAATAGGCAGAGCTGCACGACACGTTGACGGCAAGGTAATAATGTATGCCGACAAGATAACAAAGTCGATGAAAAAGGCCATCGACGAAACGGCACGTCGCCGAGCAATTCAGGACGAATACAACAAAGCTAACGGAATTGTACCTCAGAGTGTCAAGCGGGAAATTTCAGACAATATTGATATAGTTGACCGTTCCGAGGAAACACTTAGCGAATTGAATAAAGAAAAGGCTGTAATGTCCAATAAGGAGAGAAAGCTCCTGATAGAAAAGCTTACGAGAGAAATGCAGAAGGCGTCAAGAGAGCTCGACTTTGAATATGCGGCAATACTCAGAGATAAGATTTTTAAGTTAAAGGAAAACAAGTAATGTTTAAGGATAAAATAGTAGTAAAGGGCGCAAGAGAAAATAATCTCAAGGGCATAAACGTAGAAATACCGAGAAACGAGTTGGTCGTTCTTACGGGTCTTTCGGGCTCGGGTAAATCATCGCTTGCCTTTGATACCCTATATGCCGAGGCGTACCGTCGCTTCGTAGAGTCTCTTTCGTCATACGCAAGACAGTTTTTAGGACAGCTTGATAAGCCCGACGTAGATTTTATAGACGGTCTTTCTCCTGCAATATCTATTGACCAGAAAACAACTTCAAAAAATCCACGTTCAACAGTAGGAACCGTTACCGAAATATACGACTATCTTCGATTGCTTTTTGCAAGCATCGGTGTGCCTCACTGTCCGATATGTGGTAAAGAAATAGTAAAACAGTCTATCGACCAAATAGTAGAAAAGGTGCTTGTATATCCTGAAGGAACACGTTTTCAGATTCTTTCGCCTGTTGTGAGAGGCAAGAAGGGCATGCACGAAAAGGTTTTCAGTGATGCAATGAAAAGTGGCTTTGCACGTGTCAGAGTTGATGGATTTGTATACAGTCTTTCGGATAATATAGAGCTTGATAAAAACAAAAAGCATAATATAGAGCTTGTCATAGACAGACTTGTTATGAAGGAGGATATCGCACCGAGAGTTACCGATTCGATTGAAACGGCTCTTTCTCTTTCAAATGGGCTTGTAATCATTGATTTCGTCGACGTAGACGAAAAGTCTCCCGAGAGACAGATAACCTTTTCGGAGAATTTTGCCTGCGACGAGCACGATATTAGTATTGGTGAGATTTTGCCAAGGCTGTTTTCCTTCAACAACCCCTTTGGTGCTTGTCCTGCCTGCGCAGGTCTTGGTACTAAAAAAACTCTGGCAGCAGAAAAGATTATTTCGGATAATACTCTTTCTCTTGCCGAGGGTGCAATTCAGGTAAACGGGTTCAAGAGTCTTGATAAGGACGGCTGGACAACAAGAATATTCAGGGCTGTAGGTGAAAGACACGGATTCAATCTCACTACTCCTATAAAGGATTTCACTCCCGAGGCACTTGATATAATGCTTTACGGAACGGGTGATGAGATTTATTCTATTCCATATACCAAAGAGGGCAGAACAAAAAACTACGAGGTCACCTTTGACGGTGTTATAAATATTATTCTTCGCAGAGTTGAAGAGGGTGGTGGAGAATACTACGATGAATTTTTCCACGAAGTACCCTGTCCCGAATGTCAGGGCAAGAGATTGAAGAAAGAGGCTCTTTCGGTTACCGTCGGAGGTAAGAATATATCCGAAGTGTGCGATTTGAGCATAGTAGAAGCAATCGACTTTTTCAATTCACTCAACCTCACCGAAAAGGAGGAGTTCATTTCCAAGGAGATTATAAAAGAAATAAAAACACGCCTTGATTTCTTAAAGAGTGTAGGGCTCGAATATCTTTCTCTTTCAAGACGCTCCGGTACGCTTTCGGGAGGAGAGAGTCAGCGTATACGACTTGCTACTCAGATTGGCTCAAGTCTTGTAGGAGTTATGTATATCCTTGACGAGCCGAGTATCGGCTTGCATCAAAGAGATAACGGAAAGCTGATAGATACACTTAAGAAGCTTCGTGACGTAGGTAACACCGTAATCGTAGTAGAGCACGACGAGGAAACGATAGAATCGGCAGACTACGTTGTGGATATCGGTCCTCATGCAGGCGTACACGGTGGAGAGCTTGTATTTTCGGGCACTCCCGAAGAATTGAAAAAATGTGACAACTCAATAACGGGCAGATATCTTTCGGGCAAAGAAAAAATTGAAATACCCTTTGAAAGAAGAAAGGGCAATTCCAGAATTCTGTCTGTAATCGGAGCAAGTGAAAACAACTTAAAAAATGTCAGTGTTGATATACCTCTTGGCACGTTCGTATGTGTTACGGGTGTATCGGGTTCGGGCAAATCCTCTCTCGTCAACGAGGTCATATATAAGACGCTTGCAAGAGACTTGAACAGAGCGTCGGAAATTCCCGGTAAAGTAGAGAGAATTGAGGGGATTGAGCATCTTGATAAGGTGATTGATATCGACCAATCGCCCATTGGAAGAACGCCACGTTCAAATCCTGCCACTTATACGGGAGTATTTAGCCACATAAGAAGCCTTTTTGCATCTACTAAGGACGCTAAGGAAAGAGGCTTTGGTCAGGACAGATTTTCATTTAACGTCAAGGGTGGACGCTGTGAGGCGTGCGAGGGTGATGGAACTACAAAGATAGAGATGCATTTTTTGTCCGACGTTTACGTTACCTGTGACGTGTGCCACGGTAAGAGATACAACAGAGAAACACTTGAGGTCAAATATAAGGGCAAGAATATAGCTGACGTGCTCGATATGACGGTTGAGGAAGCGTGTGAGTTTTTCGAGAACGTTCCACGCATAAAAAAGAAGCTTCAGACACTTTACGACGTTGGACTCGGATATATAAAGCTCGGTCAGTCCTCAACGACTCTTTCGGGAGGCGAGGCACAGAGAGTCAAGCTTGCCACGGAGCTTTCCAAGCGTCCCACGGGCAGGACCGTCTACATCCTTGACGAGCCTACCACGGGTCTGCACACAGCCGACGTTGAAAGGCTTATCACCGTGCTCAACCGTCTCATCGAAAGCGGTAATTCCGTTATCGTCATTGAACACAACCTTGACATGATAAAGACCGCCGACCATATAATCGATCTTGGACCCGAAGGAGGCGACGGTGGCGGAACCGTGTTTTTACCAAAAAGTAAAA
>JAZNRH010000081.1:0-6230 GCA_045590615.1 Eubacteriales bacterium | reverse complement strand
CGTTACTCCAAGCGGTAATCCTGCACTTGTAAAGCCTATAAATAACGGAATTGAAGAACAGGAACAAAATGGGGTTACTGTTCCAAGTAATGCTGCAATACAATTTGCACCTATACCACGAAATCTGCCAAGTATCTTTTTAGTTCTTTCAGGTGGAAAGAAACTTTGAATATAGGATATAATTAAAATCAGAACACCTAACAGAACCATAATTTTGATTATGTCATATAGGAAGAATTGAATGCTACCACCAATTCTTCCTGTGATATCTATTCCAACCCCGTTTAACAAGTTGCCTATGAGAACATTGAGCCACCTCATACCTATAATTTCATTTTGAAAAAAGTTCCATCCTGTTTGCAATATTTCCATAGCAAATCCTCCTTAAATAGAAATATAGAAATATATCTATATATTGGTTTTTAAGTAAGTCGTGTTGTTATTCCTTACTATTTACAACACGACTTGTCTTTTGAATTACTTGTTGATAAAGTATTCAGATAATCTTTTGCATATTGGGCACCTTCAGGAGATATGGAGTAATGTGTCCATTTTCCTTCTTTTCTTCCTACTACAATACCTGAATCACAAAGTATCTTCATATGGTGCGATAGTGTTGGTTGGGTAACATTAAGTTCTTCTAATAATTTACAGGCACATTTTTCACCTGTTTTCAGTATTTCAAGTATTCTTACTCTATTTTCATCACAAAATGCCTTGAATACAACAGCAATTTTCTTTTCATCCATCTTAATCATCTCACATTGATATTTTTCTATCTGATGTTATTATACTACACATATAGATAAATGTCAATATGTGTGAGGGATTTTTTGAATATTTTTGATGAACTTTGAGCCTACGAGTTCAAGGCTCTCTTTTTATTGTGGCGGGTATATAACGATATTCAACGATATTTTTGTCCATTTTAAAGATTTTCAAGACTGTTTATGTAGGTATTACAAGGGATAAACACTAAAGTCCATTTTGCTAGAGTATATAATTTGTACCAAATTTCTATTGACATTTATTTAATTTAGTGATATAATTCTTTTAAGCGATGAATTAATTATTAATTGGAGTATATACTACGATGAAATATGCAACTTTTTTTATTGACGACGTGATATGGTTGTTTCGCGACCTGACCCGTCAAAAGCCAAAATCACTATGGGACAATCCGTTTCTGTCTGTGCTCAAGCAGGCGCATGATGAATACGGAGTTAAAACTCAGCTCAATCTCTTTTACAGGACGTCCTTCTGGTACTCAGACGATGAGTTTTCTCTATCGGATATGACCGATAATTACAAATCAGAATTTGAAGAAGCGTCGGATTGGCTCAAAATGGGATTTCATTCCAAGGAAGAATGGCCCGACTATCCATTTGTTAATGCAGACTACGACGTCGTAGACAGAATCTTTAAGCTCATACACTCCGAGGTTTGCAGATTTGCAGGAGAAAGCTCCTTTGCAAAAAGCGTAGTAACTCATTGGATACCTATGTCTAAGGAAGGCGTTCAGGCTTTATCAGACAACGGTATTCGCGTTACCTATGCTTCCTACGGAAAGAAAACAGAATGGAACGGGGATCACTCTTCTCTCCCCTACGGTCACTCGTTCAGACTTATGCACAACAAGAAGCCCGAGTCTGCCGTCTACCAAAAGGTCACAAGAGACCTCGCAATTGCAACTGCCCTTTGCTCCTACAACCACGTAAACGAAAAAGATTATATGGGAATAGTAGGAAAATTTGCTACAATAAAAGACGCCGAGCTCAATATGTCTTATATGTCGGCGGCACAGGCTGTTCTCAATCTCATTCCACTTGAAGAGCTGGAGAGTGAGCTGTCAAAATTTACCGACCAGGAATACTTGAGTATCGGTAACCACGAGCAGTACTTTTATTCCGATTACTACGCTTATCAGCCCGATTACAAAGACAAGATTCTGACAATGGGCAAAATTTTGAAGGACAAAGGCTTTACCTTTAATTTCATGGAAAATCTTCCTCGCTGAAGGAGAATGTAATTATGAAGGATATTTTATTGCTCGGCAAAAAAGTCATTGCAGACAAATCTCCCGTTATATTCAGCTATACTCCCGACGAGGATTGGGAGAAATACTGGGAGGTAATGACCGGAAGCTGGAAATACGAAAACGGCTACCTCGTAGGTGAAGAAAGAGGCAACCTTGGTGGTATATTGCTCACCAAAGAGCGCTTTGAAAAAAACGTTATGTTCAGCTTTACCATTGGCACGGTACTGCCTGCCACGAGAGACGTCAATGCAGTTTTCTGCGCTAACTGGAACGACACGCACGATTATCTCGGCGAGTCCTACGTATGTGGACTCAACGGCTGGTATGAAAAGAAAAGTGGAATTGAGCGAAACTTTGGCCAAAATTTCGGAACAAATCTTTATTCGACCACATCGCTCTACAATTACGTCCCGGGAAGCGAAGTGCGTATGACAGCCGGTGCAATTAACGGGCACGCATTTATGGTGGTTGACGACGTTCTTATTTCCGAGCTGATTGACCCTCAGCCCATTAGCAAGGGTCAGCTTGGATTTTCGGCTTATTGTACCAAGCTGAAAATCAAGGACATCGAGGTCAGAGAAATCTATTGGCAAGAATTTAAGCAAATATATAAACCAGAATTTTAAGGAGGAAAAGAAAAATGGGAAAACAAACAACAGACTTCAGATACAACACGGGTGCGACTAACGTGCCGTGGGCAGCTGTAGGTGAAAACTACAACGTTCACGACTTGATGGAGATTATCAGATTTTTAATGCAGGGCGAAGGAAAGGAATACGACCAGGCGCTCGAAGCTGTATGGGAGCAGGTTAAGAAGCTCGAGCCTCTTGCAACACCTCCCGGAAAGCTCTCTCTTGCTACACAAGTTGAAAAGGCAGAAAAAGCTTGTAACGAATACCTTGGCACTGAGTCATCGACCTTCGTTACCAACGCAACTGCAGGCTTTGAAATTGCTTATAAATATGCAAATCTCAAGGCCGGCGACGAGGTTATCGTTCCTGCGATCACCTTCGTTGCTACAATGGCTTATCCTTTGTCAATAGGCTGTAAATTGGTGTTCGCCGACGTTGACCCAAGAACCATCAATATGGACCCCAAGGACGTTGAGCGCAAAATCACAGACAAAACAAAAATGATTGTTCCCGTACATATCGGTGGATACCCCGTTGATATGGATCCTATTATGGAAATTGCAAGAAAGCATGATATATTGGTGCTTGAAGATGCTGCTCACGCATTCGGCGCTATGTACAAGGGTAAGAAGATTGGTACAATCGGTGACTTTGCTGCATTCTCAATGCATGAGGTTAAGAATATTACCTCCTTTGGTGAGGGTGGAATTCTTACCACAACCGTTCCCGGATTCACTGCAGATATGAAGAGAGCACGTTTTCTTGGACTTGACTTTACTTGTCCTATCAAGGATTGGCTTTACAACATTACTCCAATTCCGGGTAAGGAAAAGCCCTTCGTTGCAGGAAACTCTTCTACTACTGAAATTCAGGGTCTCGGACTTACTCTCCAGATTGCACGTAACGAAGAAATCATTGCAAAGAGACGCTCTGTAGCAGAATATCTCTCGAAGAGATTTGCCGAGAATGACGCAATTATCCCTCAGCTTCTCGACAGTGATGACATCAAGCCCACCTACCACCTCTATCTCTTGCAGATTGACCCTGCAAAGGCAGGTGGAGACGTTCAGGTACTTAAGAAGAAGCTCGAAGAAAAGGGCGTAACTCAGATTGCTCACTTCGGTCCTCTTTACAGATTTAAGGTCGTTCAGGATATGGGCTACGACTCTGACGAAATTGCAAAGACTTGTCCTAACTGCGAGGAAGTATTCTACAAGAGATTTACTCACCTTCCTCTCTACGGTCTGAGCGACGAACAAATCGAATTTATGGCTAATGCCGTACTTGAAGCAGATGCAGAAATGCAAGCAGGCAAATAAAGGAGAAGATTGAAATGGCATTTTACATGGAAAAAATGACGGTCAAGGATATGCACGAGGCTATAAAAAAGACAAAAACCGTTATTATACCAACAGGTGTTGTTGAACAGCACGGCTTCCATCTCCCATTGTCTACTGATATTTATAACTCGGTAATGCCAACCGTCATTGCAGGCGACAGACTCAACGCTGTTGTTGCACCATCTGTAAACTATTGTTTCTCGGGTGGAGAGCTGCTTGGTACAGTCAACGTAAGCCCCAACACCTTCGGCTTGTACATTTCCGAAATTGTTTCAGAATTTGTACGCATGGGCTTTGAGAACATTATAGTCCTTTTGGGACACGCAGGAACAGACAACATCGGCGCGTTGAAAAACAGCCTTCGTATGTTGCTTCGCAGAAACAAGGATATTGCAGAAAAAATCACTCTGTCCTTAGTTGAGGCATGGGAATTATCACCCACTTGGCTTTCAAAATTTGCTATGGAGCCAGAGCATGATTTCCACGCAGGTCTTGCCGAAACTTCTATGATGAAGTATTGGGCGCCCGAGCTTGTCCGTGACGAAATCGTTATGGATGAAGAATACTATGCTAAAATGATGAGAACCGACCAAGACTGGTTTGAAAAGAGAAGCAAGCCTTACGATTCCCCCTTCGTTATTGAAACGGTGGGTCAAAGAGACGAAATCGAGGTTGGCGTTATGGGCTTTCCCGAGCTTGCTACAAAGGAGCTTGGTGAAAAGATTTGCAACGAAATCGTTGACAACCTCGTTGATTTCGTTGACAAGTTAGAGGCTCAGAGAACTAAATAAACTTTAAGGAGACGCTTATGAAAATTAAATGGGGTGTAATCGGCTGTGGTGGAATCGCCGACAGACGAACCTTACCGGGTATGATGCTGGCAGACAATGCCGAGCTGATTGCAGTTATGGATTCCAACAAGGCTGCAGCTGAAAGCTGTAAGGAAAAATACAATGCAAAATATGCCTTTGACAATATCGAAGGGCTTCTTGCCCTTGACGAAATTCAGGCAGTATACATTGCTTCCCCCGTTTTCTGTCACAAGGCGCAGGCCATTTTAGCAGCTGATGCCGGCAAGGATATTCTTATCGAAAAGCCCGTCGGTCTGACCTCTGCCGAAGCAGAAGAGATTGCAGACTACTGTAAAAACAAGGGCGTAAAGCTCGGTGTTGGCTTTATGATGAGATTCCACGCTTATCACCAAAAAATGCGTGAGATTATTCAATCGGGCAAAATCGGTGAAATCGTTTCGGCACGTGCACAGCTCACCTGCTGGTATCCCGAGATGGAAAACTGCTGGAGACAAGATATGAAGCTATCGGGTGGCGGCGCTATGATGGACATGGGCGTTCACTGCGTAGACCTTATTCGTTACATCACAGGTCTTGAGGTAACAGAAGCTGCCGGTATGTGTGGCAACCAGATATTCAAGTATAGCGTTGAGGACGCAGGCGCTGTCGTTATGAGGCTTTCTAACGGTGCAATCGCCTACGTTGACGCAAACTTCAATATCCCCGATGCTGCAGCGAAATGTAAGATTGAGTTTTACGGAACTAAGGGCAGCATTTTCGCTCAGGGCACAATCTCTCAGGTTGAGGGAGGCGAAATTGAAGTTCTTGTCTCAGATTCATCACTTGGATACGATGCCAATCAGAACAGAAACGACGTTCAGCCAATGGAAATTCAGGTAGAATTCGGCAATATGTACACCAAAGAAATCGAAGCCTTTGGTAAGGCAGTTGCAGGCGAAGCCGACATTGCTGTTACGGCAAATGACGCAATTGCTTCACAAAAGGTAATTGAATCGGCATACGAAAGCAACGCAAAGAAGAAATACTTTACATTCTAATGATTAACTAACATAATAAACGGGGCGCATTTCTGCGCCCCGTTTACTTATATTGTGATATTAAACATTACTTTCAAAAATAATCGTCTGCCTCTGCCCGACTCTTGAAGGTAACTATCATTTTACCATCCTTATACTTGTCAATCAGTGAATAAATTTCAGGAATAGTAGTATACGGAAATTCCTCTATCTGCTTTTTGAATTCATCGTCAAGCTCGGTTTCAAGCCAGGGCAAATCGAACCTGCGCTTTCCTATTCTTTCTCTGACGCCCTGCAAACACACACTTGTAGGAAGATCGAAAAGAAACACCGTATCGCAGAATTTTAGCCGAAGCTCGAGTGTTCTTTGATAATTTCCGTCTATAATCCAT
>JAZNRH010000080.1:0-1867 GCA_045590615.1 Eubacteriales bacterium | reverse complement strand
GGGCTTGTGCCAAATGGCATCAAGGTGATATAGGGGTAAACCCAGCTTGTCGCTGAGTTTTTTTGCAAAGGTTGTTTTGCCACTTCCGGGACATCCGATTACTATAATTCTTTTCATTTCTCATTCATTCCGTCTGCAACGTTTCTTCATCTCTGATTATTCTCTTATAAATGGATATTCTACGTGATTTTCAATCAGTATTCCATACTTTTCAGGACGTCGGTATGCGTTGCCGTCGGCGCAATCTGCAATAGGGCGATTTTCAAATAATTCTGCATTTCAATCCCCTTATGGTTTTTTAGAAATTAATCCTGCTATTATAAATGTTTTTTCGTAAACGTTTACACACACTCCGTAACCGTTTACAAAACAGATCAAGCTTACATACAAGCGATTTATCCATATTTACAGTTAAATTATACATTGAATTTCGAGCCGGTTAAGTGTATCATTTTATAAACAAAAATTAAGTTTTTCACGGAGGCAAAAAATGAAAACGTGTGTTATTATAGGCGCTGGTGGAAGAGGCAAGGATGCTTATGCCCCTTGCATAAACAAATCAAATCTGATGAAGCTTGTCGGTGTTGTTGAGCCCGACGCTCAAAAGAGAGAGCAATTCAGAGTCAACTATAATATAAGCGAGGATATGTGCTTTGATGACTACAAAACCTTTTTCAAAAAAGGTAAGATAGCAGATGCCGTGATAATTTGCACTCAGGACAGAATGCACATCGAACCTACACTGCTTGCCAAAGAGCTCGGATATCACATATTACTTGAAAAGCCCATTGCCCCGACGTTACGTGAGGTCAAGCTTCTTGAAAAGGAATTCGTGGACTATGACAAGGTGTTTATGACAGCCTTCGTCCTCAGATATACCCCTTTTGTAGATAAACTCAAAGAAATAATTGACAACGGTGAGATTGGTGAAATTGTAAATATGCAGCTCAACGAAAACGAAGGCTTCTGGCATCACGCTCACAGCTACGTGCGTGGTCCTTGGAGCAATTCCAAAAACTCATCGCCACTAATAGTTGCGAAATCGAGCCACGATATCGACCTTATGCTCTATCTTGTCGGCTCACGCTGTAAGTATATTTCATCATACGGCAGTAACTCTTATTTCAAGCCCGAAAACGCTCCGGGCAAGGACGTTCCCGACAGATGTACCGACGGATGTCCTTATTCCAACAAGTGTATCTATAATGCCGTAGAGCAATACGTATCGGGAAAAGCACGGTATTTTGTTCATAAATTTGAATGTGGAGACAAAAAAGAGGATATAGTAGAAGCCTTGAAGGTCAACCCATACGGAAGATGTGTTTATAAGTGCGACAACGACGTATGCGACCATCAGGTTCTGTGTATGGAATTTGAAAACGGGGTGACGGCTATGTTCACCGTCAGCGCATTTTCGCTCGAAAACAATAGAACAATCAAGCTCATGGGTACTAAGGGCGAGGTCGGTGGATGTATGGAAACGGGTGAAATACTACTCAAAAAATTCAGTGATATGTCGGAAACAAAATACACCATCGAACACAACGGAACAAAACATAGTGGTGGTGACGGTGGCTTGATGGAATACTTCACACGTACAATTGAAAACTACGAAGCACTCGACAACAAGGTAGACAAATGGATGTTCCACGCCCACAAGGTTGCATTTAGCGCCGAGAAAGCACGAATAACAAAAAACAAAATCAAGCTGTAGTCACCTTACTCGTAATATAAATATTGTAACATATTTTTTATTTTTTTCAATATCTTTATTATAACCTCAGAGGCTGTAAAAAAACTAAATTAGTTTTTTTACAGCCTTTTTGTCAGGGGATAGAAAAAAAGAGGTAGATTGCACGATACTGAA
>JAZNRH010000079.1:0-4460 GCA_045590615.1 Eubacteriales bacterium | reverse complement strand
CAAGAGTAATTTCGTCACCAATTACGGTTTCAATAATTACATCTCCTACAGCAAAGCCATCTATATAAATTGTATGTATTTCATCTGAGCCATCAAGCTTTACACAATTTACAACATTGTTGTCAATCGAGATTACTTCGTATGCTGTCTTTACCGGTACAACCTCTTCTTCCTCATCTTCTGTTGGAGGAGTAGTTGGTCGTTCCAATTCAATTCCATAACCACCGGTTATGTATCTACGAAGCACCGTTATGTCTCGGGTTGTTACTATTCCGTCACCATTAATATCAAGTGTAGGCTCTAATACCTCTACGACATATCCGCCCGCAATGTATCTACGAAGCACTGTTACGTCTCGGGTTGTTACTACTCCATCACCATTAACGTCGCCCGGAATATACTGAACAACCGTTATAGTTGCGTTCTGTGTTTCAATTTCAACGGTTTCTATATTGTAATCGTACGCATCTTCGACATTTATAACAATATCGTATTCGCCGTCCGAAATAACATCGTCTGCCTTAAAAACAAGTGTCAGTAACGTTCCTTCCGATTCATCTTCTTTGTCATATCCATCCCACATAAATCTAATAGGATTGGTAAGTTCGTCACCACTCGTTGTAAAATCAAGATTTGAAAGAACATCAGTTGTTTCAACTTCTATCAATTCTAAAAATTCAGGATAACTCAAGCTTATCTGTAATCCGGTTAAACCAACGTTGTTTGAAAGAACAACCGGAATTTTTACTGTCTGACTTGGGCGAACAACAACGTCATCAATTGAAAGACTTGTTAAAGAAGAGTTTTCCAAACAATATAACGCATATGTTCTATTCGATGTATAAGCACCTAAATTATAATTCCAATTTTTCCCCTTATTAATTTTATTCCACTCTATCTTATTACCGGAATAACAAATGCTTTCCAAATATGAGCATCCATAAAAGGCGTCGGCACAAATTTCCGTGACCTTATTACCGATTGTTATTTCTTGCAATTTGCTACATTCATAAAAGGACAGTTCTCCTATTTTTGTTGTGCTTTCAGGAAGTTCAATACTTAAAAGCTCATTACAACAATAAAAAGATAACGCTCCTATTTCAGAAACGCTGTCAGCTATTTCTGCAATCATTAAACTTGTGCAATTATAAAACGAATACCTACCTATACTTTCTACGCCTTCTTCGATAACAAGAGATACAATATTATCTCTCTGACTATACCAAGGCACTTTGGTTTCGTTGCTCCAATTAGTCATATTTCCTTCACCCGAAATGATGAGTGTGCCGTTTTCAAGTGTCCAGGTGACGTTATCCCCACAAGTGCCTGATGCAGCGTTTGATATAATTGCAAGAGATGCAAAAATCAACGTGAAGATAAACAGAAATTTTAAGATTTTTTTCATAGGTCATTCTCCTTATCAAATAATTTTGCAAAATAAAAAGTGCGACAACCGGAGTCATCGCACAAAAACGCAAACTCCTGATTGCTGCGAAACAAACCATAACGAATAATTGAATACCCTATTATGTGGAATTTGCATTTTTTCAAATTCTGAATAGGGTGCAAAAGCAAGACTATTCTACAAAAATAGTCTTTATTACAATTATTCGGTTTGTTTCGCACAACAATTATAGCACTATTGACAATAAATGTCAAGGGAGAAATAATTTGCTATAAAATACGCCTTATTTACGATATATTTTACCATATTACTAAATCTCATTCTTTGTGTAATTCAACGTATTATTTTAATTATAAATCAATATTGCCCCCCTTAGAACCCCCGAAAAACACCAAGAGGCGCTTTATAGCAAAAGCGTCTCCCTGACCTCCGAAAACCAAGAGGCGCTTTTTAGCAAAAAGCGTCTCCTGGACCTCCGAAAAGCAATGTTATTTGTTTTTTGTTTTGTTTTTCTTAATACAATAGCGTAACTTTTCAACCATAATTTTCAATTCATTAAAACAAAAAAAGTGGCGTTATGCCACTTTTTTTGTTTAGTCTGTCATATTATCGAAATATCCCTGAACGAGAACTATCGGAGTACCCTTATCGCCCGAGCCACTTGTAAGGTCGCAAAGAGAACCTATCAAGTCTGTTAAACGACGTGGAGTTGTTCCCTGAGTTGCCATTGTACCAAAAAGGTTGCTGTCCTTATTCTTGATTTTCTCGGCAATAGCTTTCTTCAATTCCTCGCCCTTGAGGTCGGCAAAATCGTTATCAGCCAGATACTTGAGCTTGAGCTCGTTGGGTGTTCCCTCCAAGCCTGCTGTATACGCAGGAGATACTACGGGGTCGGCAAGCTCCCAGATCTTTCCAACGGGGTCTCTGAACGCTCCGTCTCCGTATACCATTACCTCTATAGTTTTGCCACATCTGTTCTTGAACTTTGCCTGAATTTCGTACACCAAATCGGTGCAATCACGAGGAAAGAGCTTAACCTTATCCTCGGTTGACTTGTTAGAGCCAAGGAGTCCGTACTTTTCGTTAAAACCACTTCCGTCAACAGATGCCGTAAGGATATCGTCCAAGCCGTACACACACTTTGCTCCTGCCTGGCGCAAAATACGCTTGGTACGCTCACGAGAATGTATATCACAATTGAGCACGTTATCGGTATACTTAAGAATAACTCTTGGGTCGTTTGCAAATATAATCTCTGCCTCTGCGCCACAAGAACGGATTAAATCTCCGTAATAGCTTACGTAATCAACACCCGTAAAGGTATGGTAATTCTCGCCAAACAGTTCACGGTATTTCTTTTCGTCCATAACGTCTGAGTATGGATTAATGCCGGCCTCGTCTACCTGGTCGAGAGTGATGAGAGCGTTTCCGACCTCGTCGTTGGGGTAATTGAGCATCAAAACAATTTTCTTGACAGCCTTTGCTATACCCCTGAGACAGATAGCAAAACGGTTACGGCTGAGAATCGGGAAAATAACGCCAATTGTATCAGCGTTGAATTTTGCCGTAACGTCCTTTGCGATGGCATCAATGGAAGCATAGTTTCCCTGCGAACGAGCAACAATAGATTCCGTAATAGAAACGACGTCTCTGTCTCGAAGCTCAAAGCCCTCTGACTCTGCAGCCTCAATTACACTATCTACAACAATATTTGCCAGGTCGTCACCCTCTCGGATAATCGGGCAACGAACACCCCTGGATACTGTACCAATTTTTCTTTCCATAATTATTTCCTCCTACTGTTGACTTTTTTCGTCAATACTATTATAATACAAATATATAAATAAGTAAAATATATAATACTTACTACTAAGATAAGGAGAGCTTATATGAAAACCAAGCTTGACTACTACAAGGTTTTTTACGAAACAGCACGACACTCCTCCTTCTCAACGGCTGCCGAACATCTATATATTTCCCAATCTGCTATATCTCAATGCATTGCTCAGCTTGAAGAAGATTTAGGGACAAAGCTTTTTCTGCGTTCACGAAGAGGCGTGTCCTTGACAAAGGAAGGATTGTTGCTCTTCCAAAAGGTTGAAAATGCCCTTCAAGCAATCGAGCAAGGAGAAGCTCTGCTCGACAAGCTCAAGCAGCTAAAATCAGGCTCACTCACTATTGCTGTAGGTGATACTGTCGCAAAGCACTATCTGCTCCCCTATCTTGAAAAATTCCACGCACTTTATCCCGACATAAAAATAGAAATGGCAAACTCTTATTCCTCACGATTGCTGCAATTCGTAAAAGAAGGAAAGGCGGAAATTGCTTTTGTTAATTTACCAATCAAAGATAACGAGCTAAACATTGAGCCCTGCTTTGACATACACGATATTTTTGTATGTGGCACTCAATACAAGTCCAAGAGGTCATATTCGTGGGAAGAAATTGCTAAAGAGCCCTTGATGCTACTCGAGTCAAACTCATCATCCCGAAACTTTTTGAACGATAATTTCAGTTCAAAGAACCTGACACTCACTCCTCAAATAGAATTGGCTGTACACGACCTGTTAATTCATTTCGCCTCAATTCACCTTGGCGTTGCATGTGTTGTCAGAGAGTTTTCTAAGGAAGCTCTTGACAGAGGTATAATAAGGGAGCTAAAGCTCTCACCACCTCTGCCAAAGCGAAGCATTGGCTGTGCGTATCTCAAGCATAGCCCGTTATCACTGCCTGCCGAGGCATTTCTGAAACTTATTCGCGAAAAAAATATTGAATCAGCAAAGATTTATGACAAAAACTCTTAAAGCTCAGAAAGCTTGTGTTATGTAATCTGAAATTAAAGGGCTGTAAAAACTAATTTAGTTTTTACAGCCCTTTAATTTCAGATTACATAACACAAGTTTTGTGAGCTTTAAGAGTTTTTGCCATAAATTTTTACTGATTCAATACTTTTTTCGCGTATAAGCTTCAGAAATGCCTCGGCAGGCAGTGATAACGGGCTATGCTTGAGATACGCACAGCCAATGCTTCGCTTTGGCAGAGGTGGTGAGAGCTT
>JAZNRH010000078.1:0-42574 GCA_045590615.1 Eubacteriales bacterium | reverse complement strand
AAACGTTTTATAAGGTAAAAAATTGAAAAATCAATTTTTTCACATTAATTATATTGTTTTATGTTTTGCACGAACTTCGCGACTGCTGTACATAAGTACAGCGACGCGCTTCAGTATCGTGCAATCTACCTCTTTTTTTCCTATCCCCGAACGCACAGGGCTGTAAAAATCCAAAAGATTGTTTGTGGCATTTATAATAACACTGATACGACAATATAAAAACAAACGTCAGGACTTTTGTCCTGACGTTTGTTTTATATAGCGTGGGTTCTTATATATTCGAGAATAACGTTAAAGCCTTCTCTAGAAATGTGTATGCCGTCTCCGTTGCAATATTCTTCCTTAAGGTGTCCGTTTTCGCCAACAAGTGCAGAAATAGTGTTAAGATAATAAACGGCGTTATCATTTGCAAGCTTGGCAATCCAGGAATTTGCTCTGTTGATTTTCTCCATACTGATAGAGTTTACGTACTCGTAATAATCGCAAACGGGATAAATCGACTGAAGAATTATTTTTGAATCGGGCGAGGCTGTTTTAATTACCTCGACAAGCCCTTGATAATAGCCAACGAACTGCTCCTCACTCAAGCTGGAAACTCCGTTCACACCGAGAGTAAGAACAACTATTTCGGGCTGTTTGACAGAAATTGCATCGGCTATGAGCATTTCGCTCTCGTCCTCGGGGTATACGATATTCTCAGTCAGCAAATTCCACATAGCAAGCGTTCCACTCTTTGGAGTCCACACCTGAGTAGTGTCCTTGCCGCCATCAAGCACTCCGTAATACGCCATACCGTGAGTTGTGGAGTCGCCGATAAACACCATAGAATCTATATACTCCTGACCCTTGTCCTCACTTTCGCCAAGAACTGCGTTGGGGTACATCTGTAAAAGCTCGGCTTGTGTATAAACGGGCTTGGGCGCATCGCCTGAAAACTCGGTCTTGTCCTCTGCAGGTGTCTCGGCTATGACGGGCTGTTCTTCAATCGGTTGTTCAACTGTGGGTGTTTCATCTTCTCTTACGTCATTTTCAACGGGAGTGACAACCTCTTCGTTAACAATCTCGTCAGGCTCATCTGAAATTAAGCCTACGACAAGCGTAATTGCCCATATAACGACAGCTATTATAACTATAGTACATATAACGGGAAATATTCTCAATCTTCTTTTCATAACGCCCTCACAAAATATGGGGCTGTAATCATATCACAGCCCCACTGATTTTAATTATTCGTTAACTTCTTCTGCTGCTTCAGCTTCAACCTCAGCCTCAGCCTCAGCCTCTGCCTCTACTGTTTCCTCTTCGGGAAGAAGAGCTCTTATTGAAAGGCTAACCTTCTTTGCCTCGTCGTCAATTTCTGTAATCTTAGCGTCATAAACCTCGCCAAGCTTAAGAACGTCCTCGGGCTTGGAAATCTTTGCGTTAGCAATCTGTGAAATGTGAATAAGACCATCAACACCCGGAACGATTTCTGCAAATGCTCCAAAGGGCATCATATTAACAACCTTAACCTTTGCAACGTCCTCAACCTTATATGTATCGTTGAATACCTTCCAGGGATTTGTAGCCTCTGTCTTGTAGCCAAGAGAGATACGGTTGTTCTCTTTATCGAATTCCTTAACAAATACTGTGAGCTCATCGCCAACGCTGACAACCTCTGAAGGATGCTTGAGACGAAGCCATGAGAGCTCTGTGATGTGAACCATTCCGTCAACTCCACCGAGGTCAACAAATGCACCAAAGTTAGTAAGAGACTTAACCTTACCTGTGTAAACCTTGCCTTCCTCGATTTCTGACCAGAATTTTTCTGCAAGTGCGCGCTTCTCCTCACGAATGATAACACGGATTGAACCAACTGCGCGTCTCTTCTGCTGGTCTGCCTCGATGAGCTTGAACTTAACGATCTGTCCGTTGAGCGAGTTCATATCTGCGCCCATGGGAATACCTGTCTGTGATGAAGGAACGAATACTCTGATACCATTCCAAAGAATGATAATACCACCCTTAACAGCTTCGATTACCTTACCCTCAAGAGGCTCGCCTGCGTTGTAAGCTTCTTCAACGGTGAGCCACTTTGAATAGTAGTCAACCTTTTTCTTAGAAACCTGAACAGTTCCCTCGGGGTCGTTGAACTTCATAAGAAGGACGGTAACTTCATCGCCTACGTGGAACTCTGACATTACGTCGAGCGCAGGGTCATCTGTGATTTCGTCGAAAGCAAGAATACCTGTGTGCTTGATACCAAGGTCTACATGGATTTCAGCAGGTGAAACCGATGTAATAACGCCCGTAACCTTTTCTCCTGTATTTAAAGTTTTGAATGACTTTTCAAGCATTTCAGCAAAGCTCATATTATCGCTGATTGCTGCATCATTTGCCTCTACGGCTGTGTTTTCTGTGTTTGTGATTTCTGACATTTTGTTTATAACCTCCTGTATAATTCTGTCAGGCGTCGATGCACCTGCAGTAATACCAATTTTATTTTTCCCAACGAGCATAGAAGGCGTAACGTCGTCTGCATTCTGTACCCATACGGAATCGCAAATCTGTGAAGAGATGTCGTAAAGCTTTCTCGTATTTGAGCTGTTCTTGCCACCGATTATGACCATCAGGTCGGAATTTAAGGCGATTTTTCCAGCATCTTCTTGTCTGTTTTGCGTAACACTACATATTGTATCAAACAAAGTTAAATTTGTATATAGTTTTTCAAGAAATTTAACACAAATTTTCCATTCGTTAATATTTTGTGTAGTTTGTGCAATAACCACCTTCCTTTTTTGGTCATCCGGTGGTATCAAAGAAACGCTTTTTTTGAGTTCCTCAAAGCTGTTTACAACTATGTACCTGTCGTCCGAGGGCGTCTCGCTGATAAAACTGCATATTCCCTTGATTTCAGGGTGCTCTTTATTACCTATGACGATAAAAAACGGATTATCCTTGAGGTTTTCGCTAATCACTATCTGCCATATTTTTTTCACAAAGGGACAGGTGGTGTCAACGAATTCGAGCTCCAAATCACGAAGAGTATCATAGGTCGATGAAAGAGCTCCGTGCGCTCTGATGAATACGAGCGACCTGTCCTTGTCAAGAGTAGGAAGAGCTTCCTCACTGTCAATAGACCTGACTCCCCTATTTTTCAGATAATTGATATAATCCTCGTTATGAATCAGTTCACCAAGAGTGATTATTTCCTTATCGGTTGTATCAATTGTGCCCTCAATCAGCTCTGCTGCACGCTTTACGCCAAAGCAAAAGCCTGCGTATTCAGATTTTGTTATCTTCATATTACTCGGGCTTGGCAAGCTCGCAAATCACCTTGAAGATGCTCTGTGAGGCAAGCAAGCAATCGTCTCCTTCTTGACCAAAATCAATGTTTTCAAAGGGAATTGCATCACCTATTCTTACGATTATTTTTCTAAACGGCATTATCTTATAATCCTTTGTATATATACCAACGGGCAGGACGCCTGCCTTCGCTCTCTTACAGATAAAGCCGACTCCCTTCTTCGCCTGCTCGGGCTCGGGAACAACGTGCATTCTTTTACCTTGTGGAAAAAGTGAGAAGCAGCCACCGTTATTTATTATTTCAATTGACTTTTTTATTGCGCTTGCGTCCATTCCCGATTTACTGACGGGAAACGCACCGAATGCCATTATAATATTCTTCAGAACAGGAACCTTGAAAAGACTTTCCTTTGCCATAAAGTTAATCGGCTTATCGGTTGCTATAACTGTAAGTATAGGGTCCCAATTTGAAAGATGGTTAGCGCAGATAATTGTCCTTTCGGGAAGAGCTTCGGTAGTGCGCAAATCCTCGATTTTAACCCTTAGAAAAAACTTGACAAGTGGTCTTAAAACCTTTATTGCAAATCTGTAAAGCTTCATTAAATATCAACCTTTTCCTTTATAATTTTTATAGCTGCGGCAAGTGTGTCCTCTTCTTCAAAATCAGTATTGTCAAGAAGTGTTGCGTCCTCTGCCTTTACAGCAGGGGCAACAGCTCTGGTCGAATCGTTCTTATCTCTTGTCACCATATCGTTATAAACTTCGTCAAGAGTGATGTTGGGTGTCTTTGCCTTCAGCTCCTCAAAGCGACGCTCTGCACGCTTTTTAGGGTCTGCAGTAAGGTAAATCTTTACGTCGGCGTCAGGCAAAACGACGGTTGCTATATCACGTCCGTCCATTATTACCGAGCGCTCTGCTGCTATATTTCTCTGGGTGTCCAACAAAAAGGCTCTGACCTCGGGAATTGCCGAAACGGCAGATGCGTACATTGAGATTTCGGGGGTTCTTATTTTATCCGAAACGTCCTCTCCGTTGAGCACTACCTTCTGTACTCCGTTGTCGTAACAAAGATCGAGCGTTATCTCGGATAAAAGAGCAACCGTGTCCTCGACCTTATCGAGCATTACTCCCGAATTCTTTGCATAAAGCCCTATTGAACGGTAGAGTGCTCCCGTATCAACGTAAATTATTCCAAGCTCCTTTGCTACCCTTTTTGCCAGCGAGCTTTTTCCGGCGCCGGACGGACCGTCTATTGCGATATTAATCTTTTTCATTTTCGTCTCCTTATATCTTAGCTGAATTTATTGCAGTATACGCCGTTGAAAATGCTATTTGCAAATTGAAGCCTCCCGTATATGCGTCAACATCTATTACCTCTCCTGCGAAATAGAGTCCAGAAACGAGCTTTGACTCCATAGTTTTAGGATTTATCTCGGACACCGAGACACCACCCGAGGTGATAATCGCCTCGTTAATCGGTCTGGTTGACACAATCGTGAGCTTGATATCTTTAAGAAGCTCTGCAAGGGCGCGACGCTCAGCCTTTGTGATTTCGTTCACCTTCTTATGCTTGTCAATACCCGACAGTCTGACAATAATCGGAATTAGCTTTGAGGGAAGCAGGTCGGAAAGTGAATTCTGAAAATCCTTGTTTTTATATTTTTCAAAATCGGAAAGCAGTCTTTTGTCAAGCTGAGGGTAATCGAGAGCAGGCTTCAGATCAAGGTGAGCCACATACGTTCCCTGTGACTTAGAGAGCTGTCTGAGATGTGAGGATGCGCTCAATACCATAGGACCACTAATACCGTAATGAGTGAACAGCATTTCACCAAAATCCTCGTATACCACCTTATTGTTCTGGGTGTTGATGATTTTGAGTGCTGTGTTTTTGAGGCTCAACCCCATCAACTCGTAACACCATTTTTCACCACAGGTCAAGGGCACGAGAGAGGGCTTGGGAGCAACAACGCTGTGCTCAAGCTCCTTTGCAAATCTGTAGCCGTCACCCGTTGAGCCCGTCAACGAATAGGAAACACCACCCGTCGCAATTATTACCTTATCAAATTCGTAGCACGCATCTCGTGTCCTGACAAGAAATACGTCGTTCTTCTTTTCAAGAGATTCTACCTTCTGAAAGATAAATCTGCATTGCTTTTTCGCCTTATCGTAGAGCGCATCTCTTATGTCCGATGCCTTATCGGACTGAGGGAAAACACGGTTTCCTCGCTCCGTTTTAAGAGGTACTCCAAGCGATTCAAAAAAGTCCATCGTATCATAGTTAGTAAACGAATTGAAGGACGAATACATAAATCGTGGATTTACGGGAACGTTCTGAAAAAACTCTTCGGTTGTGCAGGCGTTGGTAACGTTGCATCTGCCCTTGCCGGTTATCAACAGTTTTTTGCCCGTATAATCGTTTTTTTCAAATATCGTTATTGTATTGTCGTCGGAGACGTTTGCTACAGCGCCTGCAAAAAGCCCTGCTGCACCTCCACCTATTATCGCAATTCTGTTCATTGTGGCAAATCCACTTTCTTTTTTTCTTACACTATATGATACTATTTTTTTATGAAAAATGCAACAAAAAATTGAAAGTTTTATATTTAATTGTTGAAAATTAAGCTTTTTCGTGGTATAATTATAACAAGAATTTCAAAAAAGAAGGTTTACTATGAATAACGACAACAGACAAAAAGCTAACATACGACATAAAAAAGTAATAGCAAAAAGAAAAAAGAGAGCAATTGCCAAGAGATTTTTCGTACTCACGATTATACTCTACGTTTTTTTAATTCTCGCTTTCCTTTTCTTTTTCTCAATTTCTCTTAAATCCTGCAACAAGCAAGAGCCCTTGTACGACGTAGCAATCGAGGGTGAGGAAAATAAAGAAGTACTCAAGCACGAAAAGCTGTACATAGACGACGTGCTCTACCTCTCGCTTTCTGATTTGAGCAAGCTTACCGAGGTTAAGGTTACGGGTGACAAAGACAATATTGCATTCATTCTCGATTGCAACGATGAATATGCCAAGTTCGTTATTGGTACGACTTTTGCCGAGGTCAACTCAAACGAAATCGTGCTCCCTCAAAAATCCCTGATGCTCGACGGAGAGCTCTACCTCCCCTTTGACTTTTTCAAAGAGCATATGACAGGCTTTATCATCGACTTGAATGAGGACGAAAGCACCTACACCATATCACTCGACCCAAACAACGAGCCTCAATTCATATTGAAAGCACCCTCTGAAAGTGACCCGTTGACCGAAGGTGAATATATTGACAAAACAGAGGACCCGATGGACTTCGTTTTAGACCTCTCTTCCTACGAGGAATATATGAATCCCACAGACAGAGACGCTTATCTGATGCTTGTCAGCCCTGCCAGCCCCTTAACCAAGGATTACGCTCCAACCGACCTGACCGGCAGTATCTTCACGAGAAGCGACAGAGACACGCGAATGCTCAGAAAATACGCCTGCCTTGCCCTTGAAGCCTTTCTCAAGGAGGGTGAAGCAAACGGCGTTCATGGTGTTACAGTAACCAGCGCATACAGAGATTACGACTATCAGAATCAGCTCTTCCAGCAAGAAGTTCAACAGCAAGGTGGAGATGCCGAAGAAGCTGCAAAATACGTAAATCCTCCCGGAAGCAGTGAGCATCAGTCGGGTCTTGCAGTTGATATGCACAACATGTCGGCTGCTTCAAAGGCGTTTGGTGACACGATGGAAGCAAAGTGGCTCGCCGAAAATGCACATAAATTCGGCTTCATTCTCAGATATCCAAAGAGTAAAATCGACGTTACGGGCATCGACTATGAGCCCTGGCATTTCAGATACGTCGGACGCTACCACGCAACTAAAATGTACGAGCTTGGTATGTGTCTTGAGGAATATCTCGAATATATCAACCAATAAAAAAGCGACGAGCCGTCGCTGGCGAATCTCGCCTATCCTTACTTTTTCTAAACTAAAGCAAGGCAAAACGGCGAGGTTAATTCAAAGCAATTTCCTATATGATAAAAAGAGAAAAGAAGAAAATCGACGAGCGATTTTCTTCTTTTTTATTCGAAAATTTTCTCTCTTAGATATTTTCTTCTTGCGTCCTCATCAAATTTCAATACTCCCATATAGGAGTCACCCGAAACTACAAAGTGCTCGTAGAGATTTATCTCGAACTGTGCAAACAGCTTTTGCATTCTCTTGGTGGAATCTATATCGTCTGCCGAAGGAATAATCGAGGCTGTCGGATGATTGTGCGCAAAGACTACGTTTGCAGCTCCGTTCTTTATTATATCGTCAACGATTTTTCTCATACTCGTTCCGACGCTGAAAAGTCCTCCCTCGCTGATAACGCTCTTTGTTATAAGGCGCATTTTAGCATCATAATAAAACCCGAGGAGCGTCTCGTTTTTGATGCCGATAAAGGATTTGGTACACATCCTGCCAATATCCTCGTAAGTCATCTCTGACTTTTTTGCTTCAAGAATTTCCTGCTCGCTGTAATAACGAGCTATTTCGGGAATAAGCTTCAGAAAGGTTGCTGCTTGCTCCTTTATGCCTGTAATTGTCTTGAGCTCGTCATAGGGAATATTGAATGCGCCCACAAAAGAGCCACCTCTGTTTATAAGCTTGTGCGCTATCTCGTTGGTATCCACCTGTGGAAGCACGTAATATAATAAAAGCTCCATTATCTCGTGCTCCGAAAAGGGTTCGAGTCCTAAGCGCAAGAACTTCTCTTTCATTCTTTTTCTGTGATTGATATGTAAAGCAGAATCTCTTGCCTTTCGATTTTTTTGTTCGCTCATTTTTACACCTTGAAAATTTTACTTGACTTTATTTGTTTTTTCCGTTAAAATATCCTTATAAAAACGGAAGGATTGTATTATGTCTAAAGGATTTAACAAAAAGATTTTTTCTATATTATTAAATATTTCGAGGGGCGACAGAAGCTGGAGACAATTTGCAAACGACTGCGACATCAGCTACGTACAGATGAGGAAGCTTGCCACCTGCAAGCAGGAAAACCCTCCCCGAGTAAAGCTCCTTAAAAAAATAGTTGAAAACAGTCCTCAGGAAATCGGTATGGAGGACTATTTATTCGTAATCGGTGCAGGAAACGAAGAGGAGAAAAGCCTCGGACTTTCGCTTAGCACAAATATGATTAAGCAGGGAGACGCTTTCTTTGAAAAATATCTCTCCTTGTCTATGGGACAAAGGAAAATGATAAACGATTTTATTGATTTTCTATCTGAGCGAGAATAGCCTCTGCCATTTCAGCGCTTGGCTCAAAGACCACAGCCTCAGAACAGCTACTGTATTCAAATACCAACGTATAAGACGAGCACGATACCATATTTGCGTTATAATTATACACGCTTTTGGGGTTGTGCTCTTTTTGTTTTTTGAACTCGCTCGAGGTATAGAGTCCCGAAATCCTCGGGGTATCTATATTACATACAACCGTCGACCTCTTACCCATCGTTTTGGTAATAATAAATGAGTTTGCATCAAAGGAATAGGTATAAACGGGCAGAAAATATTTTGTAGCAAGCTGAGTAAAAACGATTGCCTCGGCAAAGAAAACGCCCTGCCATACGATAGGCGCAAGCTTGAAAAGGTCGGTTACAAAAATCGCTGCAAGGAAAACGGCTAACATAATAAGAGAAAACAAAAAATTGTAAGTAGTGTTCTTTTTTGGAGAGTATATCATCTGAACAACCTCAAAAATTCTATTTTGTTGGTTTGCGAATTGTGTGTGAGAATATCGGCAGAAAGGATTGCCGAATTGGATAGCTGAATTATTCCGAAGGTGGCTTCCCTGACGTCTCCGGCCGAGCCGGGATTAAAGAAAAGAGTTTTGCCTCTCAATTCCTTATAGGGCGTATGGGTATGACCAAAAAGCACTAAATCTGACTTCAAGGCTCTTGCTCTGACGGATATTCCACCAATTCCACCCTTGACACCGTATTGATGTCCGTGAGTGAAAAAGCATCTGATTCCTTCAAATTCTGCTATATATTCGTTTTCTATACCTACCTCAAAAAAATCGTTATTACCTTTTACGCATACACTCGGAATATCGGGAAAGAGCTCGGTGATTTTTCTGCAATCAGAGCACATATCACCAAGGTGTACTATCAGCGAAGTGTCCTGCTTACACGCCTCGACAACACTCCGGATATGAGAAATATTGTGATGACTATCAGAAAAAACGAGTATCTTCATTTTAACTCCTTGTTTTGTAGCAAAGTATAGGGCTCGGCATAAGATGTAATATCAGGAGGTACACGCTATGATTAATAATTCTAACGACCAGCTTCAAAATACTATAAACGGTCTCTTGGGCAAGAATTTCGAGCTTGGAGAGGACGTCAAAAAGCTGATTAACTCGCTGAGTGAGGACGATATAAAAAAGATAAGCCTGCTTATGAAAAACAACGACCTTCAAAAGATAGCAAGCTCAATTATAGAATCCAAAAAGCAAAAGGGGTAACTTATTATGGACGAAAGCTCGATTAACAAAATCAATGAAATACTAAGCTCCCCTGACCTTATGAAAAACGTACAGGCTATTCTCGGAGGTCTTTCTTCCTCACAAAGTGATAAGCCTGACATCGTAATTGATGAAAGCAACGAAAAAAGTGAGATTACCGACGTGATTCAGGCATTAAGCTCTAATGGCTTATTGTCATCTATCACCTCGTTTTTGACTAAAAACAAAACTGAACGAATTGCGCTTCTCACTGCCCTGAGGCCGTTTTTAAGCGATGACAAAAAAGGCATAGTAGACACTATTCTTCAGGTGCTCAAAATAACGAATATTCTCACGGCTGCCAATATTCTGAGTTAGGGGTGATTGTATGTATTCCAGAAGAACGGGTATGACGTATACCCCAAGCGATGCGCAACAAAAAATAGAAAGCTTCAACAACAATCTCAGAGAGCAATACAGACAGCACAGTGCGCCTGCAAGCACAAGCGCAACCACTCAACAGCCAGCCGAAAATAAAAACACGTTTGATAAGCTTGTGTCTTTCTTGACAAATGACGATATTATAATATTAGGACTTATTCTCCTTCTGCTATTTGAAGAGAACAAGGACTATCTGCTCATTGGTGTTTTGGCATTTCTTTTGCTTTCAAGTCGCTGACGTCAAACGCCTCGTCTGAAATTATTGATTGAGCATCAAAGCCAATCGTTTTTTGAGAATAATACTCTATGCCGTCTATAAAGGATGATGCTGTAATAACAATACCGTGCTCAAGCGAAATCAGGTATTTATCAACCCCGTTAATCTCTGATTTTTGGATTTCGGCAAAAAGATATTTTTCACCATCCATATCAACGAGCGAAATGTCTGCTACCTTCAAGCTTGGTTGCTTCAAAGCATATTCGAGCGAGGCGATATTGATAATATTACTGTATGAAAAATCGGTATCGCCACTGAAGGTTGTGCTCTCTCCCGTATCGCCGTTAAAGATTACTACCTTTCCGTCGGAGAAAACGGTTGTAGTATTCTGTTCATCGGCAGTATCAATTCTCACCTTGTCGCCACGCTTGTATATATTGTGGCGCTGAGTACGGGTATCGTCGGCATAGCTGACGGTGGTTTCTACCTCCCAGAAAAAATCGTCGAGAGGCACAATTGAGGACAAGACCTCGCTCGCCTTTTCCTTGGTCAGCTTAGCAAGCTCGTAGCCGTCATCTGAGTCAAAACCGTTTTCAAAGAGATTTAACAGCTGTTTCTCTCGCTCGTCTGTCATCTCGTCGGTTTGCTGATGTGGTTCAAAAATTACGGTAACGAAATCGGGAAGCTTGAAAACGTTGAAGGTATGAATAAACCAAACGATTGCAATGACGGCAACCACGAGTACCACTACCGTCAATACAATGTCTCTGATTTTCGCAAACAGTGAGCCGTTCATTGCGACCTCCTTTTATTTTTCGTCTTTTTCTTCCTCGTGATGTCCCTGAAAATAATTCTTGAGTCTGAGTCCCATTTGGTTTCTCGTTTTAGCATCGCTGACGAGAATTTTGTAATTGAATATTCCAACAATGAATGAAACGACAATTATCAGAATTGAAGGAACTATTCTGTTTTCGGAAAAGGTTATTGCAGAAATTGAAAAAAGTGAGCTGATTGCGTAAAGCACCGATACTGCCTGCTTCTGCGTAAAGCCCAAATCAATAAGTCTGTGATGAAAATGTCCTCTGTCAGGGCTGAAAATAGGCTGTCTGTGAATTATTCTTCTGATAGTTGCAAACATAGTGTCTGCAAGTGGGAGGGCTAACACAAGGAAGGGTGTCCAGAAGGATACGAAGGCATCGAACTTGAATAGACCGAGAACCGATACCGTTGCCAAGGTATAACCCAGAAAAAGTGCACCCGTATCACCCATGAAAATAACTGCCGGATTACGATTATACGGTAAAAAGCCAAGACAAGAGCCTGCGAGAATTGCAACAATCAAGGCAGAGCTGTAATCTACGTGAAGAAGTGCGAGCACCATAATCGAAAATGCTGATATGGTTGACACACCACACGCCAAGCCGTCAAGACCGTCAATAAGGTTTACTGCGTTGGTAACGGCTACAATCCACAGCACTGTGATTACAGATGACATAACTTCATTGAACACTATATAATGTCCAAAAAGATTTATAAAATTAATAGTTACTCCAAAGTATACGGGAATTATTGCTACAACAATCTGTACTGCGAGCTTGAGCCATGCATTGAGACGGTAGATATCGTCAAGCACGCCGAGAACAACGATTACCGTTGCACCGATAAGCAGTCCTACAAGCTCACGCGTAAGGTCGGCAAACAAAAATATTGCAACCGAAAAGGCAATGAATATTGCAAGTCCACCCATTCTTGGAATGGGTTTTTTGTGCATTCTTCTATCGTCCTTGGGGTCGTCTATTGCTTTTAGCTTATGAGCCAGAACTCTGACGGGGGGTGTAAGGGTAAACGACAGTAGCCCTGCAAAAAGGACTGCCAGAATACCGTAGATTAATGAATTGACGTTTATATTCATTTTTTCATCCTTTATTATTATCTCACAGGTGGAAGAAATCCTACCTTACGATAAACCTTTGACAACGTTTTATAGGCAACCTTAGCCGCCTTTTCACTTCCGTTCTTCATAACTGCTTCAAGATACGCCTTGTCAGCCATAAGAGCGTCAAATCTATCTCTGATCACGCCGAGTGAATCTGCACAAGCCTCTCCGACTGCAAGCTTGAAGTCTCCGTAGCCCTTACCGTCAAATTCTCTTTCAATCTCGTCAAAGCTCTTGCCTGTAAATACAGAGTAAATTGACATAAGGTTGGCAATTCCGGGTCTTTCGGGGTCGTATTTCACAAGCGCCTCAGAATCGGTCACTGCCTTCTTGAACTTCTTTATAATCTCGTCCTTGGTATCAAGGATATTGATATTGGCAGAGGGATTGGGGTCGGACTTTGACATCTTCTTGGTCGGGTCTGCAAGAGACATTATCTTTGTACCTACCGTTGAAATATAAGGCTCGGGAACTGTAAACGTAGGTGAATACTGCGAATTAAATCTGTCGGCTATATCTCGTGCAAGCTCGATGTGCTGCTTTTGGTCTATACCAACGGGAACAAGGTCTGCGTTGTACAAAAGAATATCTGCAGCCATAAGCACGGGATATGTAAAAAGTCCTGCATTGATATTCTGCGCGTACTTTCTCGACTTGTCCTTGAACTGTGTCATTCTCGAAAGCTCTCCGAACATAGTGCTGCAGCCAAGCACCCACGCAAGCTCTGCGTGAGCTGAAACGTGGCTCTGCACGAAAAGAGTAACTTTTTCGGGGTCAATTCCACACGCAATGTACACTGCAAGAGTCTCGAGCGTTCTGCGGCGAAGCTCGGCTGCATCCTGCTTTACCGTTATAGCGTGCATATCGACAACACAGTAAAAGCAGTTGTATGCATCCTGAAGGTCTACCCAATTCTTTAATGCTCCTATATAGTTTCCAATAGAGAGCTTACCACTCGGCTGAGCTCCGGAAAATATAATCTTTTTATTCTCTTCCATAGTTTTCTCCATTATCTTTGTTTATTGTATCTCTTAATATTATAACACATTTCTGAAATATATCAAGTTTTTTGCTTTATTTTCTTGACTATTCTGAGAATTTTAACGTCGTCCCGACTGCAAATTGCCAGCTTGACACCACCACCCGTAAAGCGAAGAGTGTCAATTTGCGCCCTGTAGCCCTTTGGCAAATGCTTTTTCAAATCACGTTTCGACAGCCCTGTAAGCGACAAAATCAATCTCGGTGGCAAAAGCGTATTAAGGCTTGTTGAAAAGCTTATGGCAAATCTGTCGCCCAATGTGAGCGAAACGTGCTCACTGTCTGCATACGCAAGCTTAACTAAAAGCCTTCTGCCCTGAGCGTAGTGAGCGCCTGCTATTTCAAGAATAATCCCGTTGAGCTTATCAATCCCATCAAAATACGGAAAGCTTGCAAAATACTTGCCGTCGTCGAATATCGCCTCTTTGTAGGAATAGCCAAATTTACGTATGCTATCAGAAAAGTGAAGGCTGTCAATTGTAATCTTCTTCATAAAAACACTCCTTTGGAGCATTATATGTCAAACGTTACAGCTTATTGACAAGTGCCTTGAAAACGTCGCCTCTCTCTTCAAAATTTTTGAAATATCCGTAGCTTGCAGCTGCAGGTGACAACACGCATGCACCACCTCTTCTCGTGAGCTTATCTGCAAGAAGCACTGCGTTCTCCAAATTCTCGGCAAACGTAAACAAAACGCCTTTCTGACTCAAGAGCTCTGCTATTCGCCTGCCCGAGTCATAGGTGAGAATAATGTTGTCAATTGGATTTTTAGCAAAAAAGTCAACGAGCTCGGTATAATCTATTCCCCTGTCCATTCCACCTATTATTACGGTACTGACCTCAGGGATTGAATTTACTGCCTGAATCGTCGTTTGGCACACAGTTGAAATCGAATCGTCGTAATAATCAACGCCGTTTTTCGTAGCAACAAATTCGAGTCTGTGAGGAAGCGATTGATAGCTTTTCAGGGCTTCGGTGAAGCTTACGTCGTCAACCTCAAAAAGTGAGGTAACCAGCCTTGCTACCGAAATGTTATACAAATTGTGCTGACCAATCAGCGAAATACCTGTTGGAATAGCGATATCAATTTTACCTGCCTCAATAACCCTTGAGGGAGCTTTTTTTATTTGCTCCTTACAATCGGGCGAAATAACGAGAACGTCGTCTTTTGACTGATGAAGGAAAATATTTTCCTTTGCCTCAATATATTTTTCTCTCGTGCCATAATGGTCGAGATGGTCCTCAAAAAGATTGAGCACTACAGCTACTCTCGGAGATATATGCTCAAACTCAAGCTGATGGCATGACATTTCAAATACTGCCACAGAGTCTTTTTTCATCTCCCTTGCGCTGTCGAGAGGTGGTATTCCTATATTGCCCGTCAACACAGCATCAATTCCCGATTTTTTCAATATATGATAAATCAGGGTGGTAGTAGTGCTTTTGCCCTTCGTACCCGTAATTCCAATGGTATTATCCGAAAACTGCCTCAAAAACAGGTCTGTCTGAGAAGTGGTTTTTTTGATAATCTCGCTACTCCGGTCTGCAAATACAATACCGGGGCTCTTGATTATAACGTCGTATTCGTCAAGAGATGAAAGATAATTCTCACCACATTTCATCTCCACTCCGTCAAGCTTGTCGCTTATTTCGTTACGGTCTGCAACGGTAACCTTTTTAGGCTCGACAAAATCTCGAATAAAGGAAAGCGTTGACCTTCCCTCCTTGCCAAAGCCGAGAATTAGTATGCTCTTATTATCGAGCATTTCTGTTATTTTATCAAACATTAAATCTCTCCTTCATTTCAGAGATAACAAGCTTCTCAAAGTCGCTTGGCAGACAGTTATCGGCATCGTAGAAGCCCATAAAGTGTGACATATCAAGAGCATTAAGGTTGATGGAGTCAAAATAGTTCAAAAGGTACGGTAGCTTCTCGCCTTCCCTTTTCATTCGCTCGATGGCAAACCGAGAGGCTGCAACAACCTCGTCGCGACTGCCAACGCACTCAAAGGGCTTGTTGGGGAGAACGCCCAAAAGCTCCTCGTAGATTTTCAAAAGCTCGGACTTTTCGAGTAAATTTTCGCCAAAAATCCCAACGAGCTTATCGGTTGATAGAAAGGGCGACAAAATGATATATACAAATAGACATTTGGGGCAGTTACAGCACCAAATATCAGCCTTGCTGCCAACGTTACAGCTACGGAAAATCGGGTGATATTCCTCGTACCTTGCAAAAAGGGCTGCAATTTGCATCTCGCTGAGTGGTCTGAGAAGGCTGAAGTATTCCACTCCTGAATTTATGTATTTTCTTTGGTATGAAATAAAGCCCTTTTCAAATTCGATACCCTTGGAGAACTGATGATTTACGTCCTCACCAAGAACCGTACTCTCATTTGCACTCGACTCGTTTGATAAAACGACGTATTTTCTGCCATTGATAATAGCCGACATAAGAGACGAAAAGGCAACGATTGCAGAAAAGGGAGTGTGCCCGTTCAAAAAGCCCTTGGAGTTGAGCTCAATAAGGTTTTTATCAATCGTTCTTTTCACTCTATAAACAGAGTCGAGCTGTCCTGCTGCCTCGCAGGTTTTTTCGGTTGCTCCCCTGCTATTTATGATATAGGGAGTGATTTGCTCGCTTTGCTTTTTCAGAATTCTGAGAGTAACTGCCGAATCCTTACCACCACCAATTGGCACGAGATTGCCCGAAAGCTCGAGTGGAGCTGAGGGTGAGAGTACCTCGCTCTCGGCAATTATCTGCATAAACGAGTCTCTGTCGGTCTTGATTGAGTTCTTATAAAAAAACTCGCCGAGTCCACCAAAATAAAGTGACTTCCACCACAAAATCATATCACCGTCGAGTCCGTGTGGCAATACCCTTACAACAGGTGAACAGGTTGCCTTCCAATAGCTGACAAGCTCAACCATACCAAGTGAAAAGGCAATATTATTCACAAGTGATAAGGGCAAGTCACAGGTATCGCCAAGTGGGAATTCCCATCTTGGCTTAAAGGTAGCAAGTCCTTTGATTTCAAAATTATATTCTATTATTAAGAGCCCTTCGTTTTGCGATACCGAATATGAATTGTAGATGAATTCGGGATAGCTTTTTCTCAAAAAATCAAAATCAAGCATTTTGTTTCCTCGTAAAATTAAGTATTTTAATTTTAGGTATTTACTTTTTTGTAAAGATAGTTTAGAATAATGTACAGAACAAAAGAAAGGTTACGGTTATGAACTTAACAAGTCCTTCGGAAATCAAAGCCCTGATGGCTGAAAGTGGTTTTGCCTTCAAAAAGAAGTTCGGTCAGAACTTTTTAATCAACAATGAAATACCAAAAAAGATTGCGACAGCCTCTGTATGTGACGGCGAAAAGCGCGCGTGTATCGAAATCGGTCCGGGCATCGGCGTTATGACAAGAGAGCTTGCCGACCTTTACGACAAGGTTGTCTCGTTTGAAATAGACACCGAACTGATACCAATCCTTGACAAAACTCTTGCCGACAAGGACAACGTACAGGTTATCAACAAGGATATTCTTGAGGTAGACCTGAAAGCGTTTATAGACGAAAACCTTGAGGGGTACACCGTCTCGGTATGCGCCAATCTCCCCTACTATATTACAACTCCGATTATAATGGCGCTCTTTGAATCAAGAGCAAAAATCAGCAGAATTGTTGTAATGATACAAAAGGAGGTTGCAAGCCGTCTCACCTCAAAGGCAGGCAGTAACGAATACGGCTCGATTACCCCGAGTGTTGAATACTATGCTAATGTCAAAAAGCTGTTTGACGTCTCACCCGGAAACTTTATGCCACGCCCCGAAGTAACCTCGGCTGTAGTTTCCTTCGACGTAAGAAAAGAACCTATCGTCACTCCAAAGTCAGAGAATATGCTGTTCAGAACAATCAGGGGTGCGTTTGCACTGAGAAGAAAAACTGCAGTAAACTCACTCGCAACCGAGTTTTCTGATATGACCAAGGAGGATATTGCGCTATGTCTTGAAAAAATCGGCTTGAAGCCCGACGTAAGAGGCGAAGCGCTCACCCTTTGTCAGCTCAGCAATTTATCGGACGAAATATACGATTATCTAAGCTCTCGATGATTTATCGGGAGCTTTACCTTTTATAAAACAAAATAGTAAAATAATAAAAACAGGAATAATAACAACGTCTCCGACAACGGTATAAGGAGACCTTTGTGAAATAAAGCCAACCGTCTCGCTGAGTGTACCCTTGACAAGAGGTGGCAACGATGAAATAATTTCTCCGTTAGGAGTTATAAAGGAGGATACTCCCGAATTTGCCGAGCGCACTACCCAGCGTTTGTTTTCTACGGCTCGCCATACAGCCTGATTATTATGCTGATATACTGCAGGATAATCCTTATACCAAGAGTCGTTGGTCATTATTACAAGTAGCTCTGCCCCCTCTCGCACGCTCGCTCTTGCAAGCTGTGAAAAGATGGAATCAAAGCAAATCAGACAGCCAACTGCTCCTTTTTCGGTGTCCATAATACTCGCCATATTTCCCGGATACAAATCGCTCGAATATAGATTTATGCCATCTAAGATGGGTATTGCCTCAAGAACGCTTCGCATTGGTAAAAACTCACCAAACGGCACGAGTCTGCGCTTGAAGTAGACGTTGTCCGACGTCTCCCCTTTGCTGATATAATACGCTCCGTTGAGCTCTCTGCCAACGTTACTCTGATAAAAAGCTCCGACTAACATTTCGTTACCACTTGACAAAGTATATGCTTCAAGCTCGGAAAGTATTTTCTTTGAATTGTTGAGAGTGGTCGGAATTGCAGTTTCGCCCCATACCACCAGCGTATCGCTCTCATCAAGCGAAAGTGTTTCTCTCATATAAGTCGAATACGAGGACGAGCCCGACCATTTCTCACCCGATTGCACGTTGCCCTGCACTATGCTCACTCTCTTTTCTGACGTTGTGGAAAGGTCGCAATTCATATAAACGAAGCCAAAAAGAAAATCAGCAAAAAAGACAGCCAGAGCAATCAGGCAATAAAACGAATAACTCTTTTTATAAATGCCGACAGCAATGAGAGCATTGACAGCCATCAAAATCAAATCAATGAAATAAGGTCCTAAAAGTGTCGAGGCTTGAATAAGTGGCAGTAATGCGCTTTGTGGAAGAGATACCCTTGCCCAGCTAAATCCATAGGTGCCAAGTGATTGAAGGTACTGAACGAGCACTACCGACAATGCCATTGCAAATATTTTCGCAGAGGAGGAAAGACGCAGTCTTAAAAAGAGCAACGTCATCAGGCTGAGTGGAAGGGCGTGAAAAAACGACAAAAACAGCCACGTAAAAAGCATCAAAAAGAAGGATGGCACAGCCGAAAGCCCTATCATAGTCATTGGCACAAGCGCCATAAAGAAATGGTATATGCCAAAATGAAACGAAAAAAAGAATAAAAATATATAAAGAAATTCTCTTTTAAGGCTCGCTGACTTCTCGTGAAGCTTGAGCAACACTACAAAAAAGAAAGCGTATAAAAACCACGAAAGGAAAAACAAATATTCTATTGTAAACGGAAGGGCACTTGCAAGTCCCAAAAGAACGAAGCAAAGCCACTTGTGATTTTCTGAAAATACCTTCAAGCTTATTTAATTTCCTCTTAACTCCATAACTGTTTTTTCAGGATTGGCACTCTTAAAGAAGGCTGAACCGGCAACTATTACGTTTGCGCCTGCCGAAATCGGTACGTTTACGTTGTCGGCAGATATGCCACCGTCAACCTCAATTTCAATCGCTTTGCCCGTAGCCTCAACAAGAGCTCTAACACCTCTGATACTATCGAGTGTCTTTTCTATGAAGCTCTGTCCACCAAATCCGGGTTCAACGGTCATTATCAAAACCATATCAAGCTTATCGATAAAGGGCTTGAGAACCTCGTAGGAGGTGTCAGGCTTAATTGACATTGACGCCTTTACTCCGTAGCTATGTATGAGGTCTATAACCTCATCGTGATTTTCACAGCTCTCGTAATGAAAGGTTATTACGTCTGCGCCTGCGTCAACGAAATCCTTGATATATCTTATCGGGTCAACTATCATCAGATGCACGTCAAATGCAACATCGGTATGTGGTCTGAGTGACTTGATCACCCCTGCTCCAAAGGTTATATTCGGAACGAAAACTCCATCCATTACATCGAGATGCACGTAATCTGCACCTGCCTTTTCTATCTTTTTAACTTCATTGGCAAGCTGCGAAAAATCCGATGCCAATACCGAAGGTGATACCTTAATCATAGTTTTTTTCTCCTTTTAGTTTTTATACGTCGCGTTTTTTACAATCGGTGCAATTTTGAGATAATCGTTGGTGAGAACGGTGTCCACTCCCATTTCAAGAAGTGAGCGTGTTTCTTGCTCGTCGTCCGACCAGAACACGTTACACTTAATTCCGTGTGCGTGTGCCTTTTCTACCATTTCCTTATTATAATACGGCTTGAAAAGCTGTACCTTCTCACAACCGAGCTCGATCGCTCTGTCGACGATTTCCCACGGTCTTTTTGTATCATGCCCCACGCATATCGGTATTTGTGGAGCAAGCTTTTTGAACTGCTTTATATGCAAATCTGAAACAATCATAAAATACACGTGCTTTTCACAATCGTATTTTTTAATCAATGCAATAATTTTTTCTATAATCTCTTCGGGGTAAGGACGCTCGTGGTCTTCGGATTTTATATGTATATTCATTATCGTATGGCAGGAAAACCTTGACAGTATTTCCTCGAAGGTTGCAATGCCCAGCCCCTTTAGCTTACTGTCATACTTTATACCGAAATCAAGCTTTGAAAGCTCCTCGTAGCTATGCTCATAGATTTTACCCTCGCCATTACTCACACGCTCGAGAGTGCTGTCGTGACAGGAAACGATTTCTCCATCCGAGGTACGCCAAAGGTCAAATTCGATTTCGTCTGCACCGAGCGCTACGGCAGCACCAAAGGACAGCATTGTATTTTCGGGAAGAATCGCACTGTAGCCTCTGTGAGCGCATACTCTCGGATACGACAATCTGTTCTCAAAAAGTGAAATTGCGCTACCTGCAGGTCGATAATTACGGGGGCGTCTGCCCTCTTCTATGTATTCGTAGTGTGACTTCATACTTCCCCCAAAGCCTGCAGGCTTGTAGTATTTCTTTTTGGGGTCGATGTCAACTACCCTGATTCCCACTTCATTTTTCATATTACAGAGCATTGTTCCGTCTGGCGCAACAAACATACTCGAGCCACATACAAGTGAATTTTCGCCAAGTGAAACCGACGCTCTCACAAGATAGGAATTAGTGTTATAGGACAAAAATCTGCCGATAATTTCAAGAGCCTGATGCGTATCTGTCCTCTGGAGAGAAGCTCCGATTATCACATCGACGTTTTCTCTTGCAATCCTTGCAAAGGACTCGTAAAAATAAAAATCATAGCAGGTTAAAAAGCCAAATCTTATGCCCTCAAGCTCAATTGTATAAGGCTGAGAAAACTCGTAGCTGTAATCAACGTCAAGCCCTACTCCTCCCTCGTCTGCGTCTCTGACCTCGGATGGCGCAGGATGTGCCTTGAAATATTTACCGACAACGTTGCCGTCTCTGTCTATAACGAAGGTAGTATTTCTGTACCCATTACCACAGTCACACGCCATATTGACGAAAAGATTGGCATTACATCTTTTGGCAGTATAAACAGCCCTTTGAAAAAGTCTGGCATTGTTCTTGGCAACGTAGCTGTCATACTCACTCTTGTCACGAACGTTTCCGACAACGTCACTATATTCCGGCAAAACTATAAAATCGAGTGTCTCGTCACATTCGTCAAGATATTTTAGCAATCGCTCAAAAGAGCAATCAATCTTATCGTATTCCATTGAATAATACGTCTGAATTACTGCAAATTTCATTTTCTGACCCTTTCTGAAAAGTAACAATAAATTATCAAACACATAAAATACTATAGAAAATACGTGAGCTATGGCAGAAAGAATACGTTGAAAATCAAGGTTGCAAATATTTGCTTTTTGTCAACTCACTTAAAATATACAAAAAATTTATAAAGATATGTTTACATAAATCGATTTTACTGTTATAATGATTATATAAAAAACTTTCCGGAGGTCTAATTTGTTTTCTGACTTTTCAAATTTTCCAAGCCCAGTCGTAGCTATCAGCGAGGACGGCTTTCTTGTTGGCAAGAATTATCTTGCCGATTTATCCTTTGACGTGTTACACGTGGGTGCAAAAATAAACCGTTACACCGACATTGACTATACAAAAGAGTCGATTTCAAGTGGCGAATTCTGTGGCAAGAAATGTACCTTCATCTCTTATTTTGATAAGCTTGACGACAAAAGCGTTACACTATTATTTATTTCGTTTGCAATAGCCGAGGGGGATCTCCCCTTCAAGCTTTTTGACGCCTATAAAGAAAAGCTCTTAAGCTATGAGTCAAATGAGAGTACATACAAAGAAAGAAAATACGCAAGAGCAATAAATTCTAATCTCATAAAATCCAACTTCTTCAGCTATTTTATGGGATTGATGAATGACGTCATCAACAGAAAAAGACTCACAGAAAAGAACGACACCGTCATTCTGTCGCAGATCTGCTCTACTATCGGCACAGCCGTTTCAAACTATCTTGAAGAGCTGAAAATCTCGGTTGAAACCGAATATATCTCACCAAGCATGATTGCAAATATCAGGGAAAGTGACCTCATGGTAATTATACTGAATACACTCTCCTTTTGTGCGATAAACACAAGCGACGAAATAAAGATGCGCCTTAGCAAAAACGACAGTTCTGCCGAATTGTGCTTTTCATTCAAGGCAAGCGCTGTTTTTGACAGTATCCTCGCCCCGAATGACAACAAGATGCTCAACTCGTCGTTTATGCTATTCTCTGCATTTGAGCTTGCTAAGATGTATGATATTGAATGCTGTCTTTCAAGAAGGCAGGAAAACAAGCTCAGCGAATATGAGCTCATTTATAAAATTCCCGTTCGTACAGACAATGGCTTGTTATTCTCGGGCTCGGACAGAACGACCGTCCTCGCCGACAAGCTACTACGTTGCATATTCTTCAACGAAAATACTATTTAATCCCAAAAAAGCTCTTGCCGTTATTCAAGGTCAGCTCTGCGATTTCTTCTACGCTCTGACCTCGGATTTCGGCAATTTTCTTTGCCGTCTCGTACATATAAGATGAATTATTGCGCTTAGACCTATACGGCACGGGCGCAAGATAAGGCGAATCGGTCTCGATGAGCAATCTGTCATCGGGTACGGCAAGAACGCTCCTTGCCACGTTGACGGCATTCTTGAAAGTAACGGTGCCACTGAACGAAACGTACCAGCCCATTTTGACAAGCTCTTTTGCCATCTCGTAGCTTCCCGAAAATGAATGAAAGACACCCGTAACTCTGTTCTTGAATTTATAGACCATATCCATACAGTCGCCGTGCGCCTCTCTGTCGTGAACGCACACTCTCTTATCATGCTTTTCTGCAAGCAGCATCTGGCGTTCAAAAACCTCTTTTTGCACCTCTCTCGGCGCTCCGTCGTCATAATGATAGTCAAGACCTATTTCGCCTATTGCAACTGCCTTAGGATGTAAGAGAAGCTTTGTAATATTTTCTTCAAGCTCATCTCCTGCTATCATTGCGTCCTGAGGGTGAACTCCCACCGTCGCATACATAAAATCGTAGTTTTCTGCTATATCAAGGCAGAACTGCGAGGTTTTATAATCACATCCAACGTTGATTACCAAAGATACACCCAAAGGGTTTACGCTGTCTTTCAAGCGCAAACCCTTTATTATTTCATCTCTGTCGGTGTCAAATTTTGGGTCATCGTAATGTGCGTGAGTGTCAAATAGTCCCATTATCTGATTTCTGCTCCATTCTGAGTCTCAGGGTCAAGGAAAAGCACCCTGACCTTTTCGTCGTCGCCACAGCTTGCAAGAATCATACCGTTAGAGTCTACCCCACGGAGCTTAACGGGCTTGAGGTTGGCAACAACAGCCACCTTTTTGCCAATAAGCTCTTCGGGCTTATAGTATTTTGCAATTCCCGATACAATCTGTCTCTTCTCACCGAGGTCAACCATAAGCTTGAGAAGCTTATCCGACTTCTCGACAGGCTCGCAAGAAAGGATTTCACCAGCCTTAAGGCTCACCTTCATAAAGTCATCTATAGTGATAATACCAACGTTTTCAGACTTTTCCTCAGCAGGCTTTTCAGCCTTCTGTTTCTCGGCAAGCTTCTTCTGATTGTCGTCGAAAATCTGCTTGAGCATCTTATCCTCGTCAATTCTCGCAAAGAGAATTTCAAGCTCACCAATAACCGTGCCCGACTTGAGCGCTCCGAATTCAGCAGCGCTGTTCCAATCAAACGCTACACCGTCAAATGCCTTTACAACCTTTTCCGAGGCGTTGGGAATAACCGATGAAAGAAGAATTGTTGAAATTCTGATTGTTTCAAGAAGGTTATATATTACAGTTGCAAGACGGGGGCGAAGGCTCTCGTCCTTGGCAAGCGCCCAGGGCATCGTCTCGTCGATATACTTGTTTGCGCGCTTGAGTAAAGTCATTACGCACTCGGTAGCCTCGGAGGTTCTGTACTCCATAAGCTTATTGTAAAAATCCTTTACGGTATCATTAGCAAGGGAAATAAGCTCATTATCGAGTTCTTCCTTGTCAATTGGCTCGGGTACAACCGAGTCAAAATACTTTTTGTTCATCGCAACGCTTCTGCTGACAAGGTTGCCGTAGGTATTTGCCAGATCTGCGTTATACACCTTCACAATATTCTCGTAGGTTATACTACCGTCCTGAATATAAGGCATCTGACTGATCAGATAGTATCTTACTGCATCTACACCAAAATACGAAATCAAATCATCGGCATACATAGTGTTGCCCTTAGATTTAGACATTTTATCAATACCCGACAAGAACCAAGGGTGTCCGAAAACGTGCTTGGGCAAGGGCTCGCCGAGAGCCATCAATATAATTGGCCAGATAATCGTATGGAAGCGAAGAATATCCTTGCCGATAATATGAACATCGGCAGGCCAATACTTTTTATAAAGCTCGCCCTTTCTTGTGTCATCGGTGGAATATCCGAGCGCAGTAATATAATTTGAAAGAGCGTCGATCCAGACGTAGATAACGTGTCCGGGGTCAAATTCTACGGGGATGCCCCAGGTAAAAGTTGTTCTCGAAACACAAAGGTCCTGAAGTCCGGGCTTGATAAAGTTATTTACCATCTCCTTCTTTCTCGCCTCGGGAGCGATAAAGTCGGGATTTTCCTCAATATAATCCTCAAGCTGCTTCTGATACTTTGAAAGCTTAAAGAAATACGCCTCCTCGTGTGCCTTCTTTACATCTGCACCACAGTCGGGGCACTTGCCGTCAACAAGCTGACTTTCGGTATAGAAGGTCTCGCAGGGGGTACAGTACCAGCCCTCATATTTGCCCTTATATATATCACCCTTATCGTAAAGCTTCTTGAAGATTTCGGATACGGCTCTTTCGTGCTCAGGGTCGGTGGTACGAATGAACTTATCATAGGTTGCACCACACATATCCCATATTCTCTTTACCTCGCCCGAAACCTTGTCAACGTATTCCTTGGGAGCAACACCTGCCTTCTCAGCGTGCTCGGCAATCTTGATGCCATGCTCATCGGTTCCCGTAAGGAAAAATACGTCCTTTCCTATCTGTCTCATGAAGCGAGCAATTGCGTCGGTAAACACGATTTCGTAGGTGTTACCGATATGTGGCTTTTGCGAGGTATATGCAATAGCCGTCGTAATATAAAATTTCTCCTTCAAAGCTAACACTCCTTTTGTTTCGTATACTTTTGTGTATCTTGAAATCGAATAAAAAGTACAATCGTTTTCAACCGTCAAAACCTTTTATCCAAAATGACACTATAAATCAAGTATATTGTATCATAATAATTTCCACAATTCAATAGTTTGATTAAAAATTAAGCAAAAATAAGTTCAATATTTTTAATTGTCATGGCTTTGAGCTTTAGTTGGGAGAGCAAATGATTTTTTCGCCCTCACCACAAAGGCAATGCGACATATTATGGTGATAGAAGGAGGGATAAACAATGGCTTGCTGTAACTCATGTAACACATGTAATTCTGGCATCTCAAATGCTTTTGGCAACAACGACCTTTGGGTATGGATTGTAATCATCGCCTTGATTGTTATACTCTTTACTCTCGGTTAAAATAAGGGCTATAAAAAAGGTGACATCTGAAAAACAGAAATAAGCTGATTTACTAACGTCACCTTGCTTTATTCCACTTAAAAACAATATAGAGGGCGTAAAAAAGCATTGCTTTTTTACGCCCTCTATTCTATATTGTATATAATTCTTCGGGGGTACTTATTATAAAGTCGGCATCAAAATCAACGGTGTCAAAGCCCCATTCAACTATAACCGAGGTGACGCCTGCATTTTTTGCAGTTTCGGCATCAACAATAAGGTCTCCGACGTATGCTGTATCCTCGGGCGAAACGCCAAGTCCGTTCATCATTGCAACAAGCGACTCGGGGTTGGGCTTTCGCTGAAAGCGTGGATTGAAGCCCATTGCTGTTTCAAAAATATCAGGTAAAAGAGTATTGACGATTTTCACTACGTGCGAGTCGTCCTTGTTGGACAAAACTGCCATAATAACACCCTTGTTTTTGAGCTCTCTCAAAACGCTTTCAAGTCCATTGTAAACTCTGGTATGCACAATCAGATGCGAATCATAGTATGCGCGATAGTACGCAAGAGCCTCGTCCACAAAGCCTTCCTCTCTTTTATCCTCGGGCAGAGCGCGTGTGATTAGGTTTTTTGCGCCCTTTCCTATCATCTTTTTTATTTCGAGCAAAGAGTGAGTTGGCAGATTATAGTGAAGCAAGGTAGCGTTTACGGCTGCCCCAATATCCTCAAGTGTGTCTACGAGTGTACCGTCAAGGTCAAATATCAAAGCCTTTTTCATTTTGCGCCACCGAGTGTTATATCATCAAGAGGCTTTGTAAAGGCGTCAAGATAATTATCAATAAAATACTTTGCCTCGGGAGACGAAATTTCGTCAAGCTGTTTTTTTATAGAGCGCTCTGCCTCGATAAACTCACGGTTGCCTGCCGAAAGCTCGTCAAGACACTTTATATAAGCGCATATTTTATCTGCAGATTTGATTATCAGCTTTTCCTCGTCGCTAAGATTAATAAGTTCTTTATAGTCCTCTTCAAAATCATCTGAAATAAGGTCAAGAAGAATATTCTCGGCTGTTTTTTCTATTTTCTTATATGCAGTTTTAATCTCGGAATTATAGTATTTTACGGGAGTTGGAAGGTCACCTGTAAGTATTTCGCTCATATCGTGATACAATGCTGCAGAGGTAATTCTATTGACGTCATAGCTTCCCGAATATTTTTTATTACCAATAAGGGCAAGTGTGTGTGAAACCAAAGCCACCTCACAGCAATGCTCGCTGAGTGTCTCGGTATAGATATTCCTCATAAGTCCCCAACGGTTTATATCCTTTTGGCGAAATAACAGAGCAAGAAACTCGCCTGTTCTGTCCTTTTTATTTTCCATATCAACCTCTTGTAAAGTTTTTATATTATTTTATATTATAGCATAGATTTTTTTCATTTGCAATTGCATTTGAGAGATTTTTATTGTATAATTAAGAAAAAAACGCAGGAGCCAAAAATGTTTTTACCAATCAACAAAAAAGAAATGGAAGAATACGGCTGGGAGCAGCCCGACTTTGTATTCGTAACTGGCGACGCCTACGTCGACCATTCAAGCTTTGCAGTGGCAATTATTTCAAGAGTGCTTGAAAGCTACGGCTATACCGTTGCAATCCTTGCACAGCCCGATTGGAAAAATTCCGACAGCTTCATGGAATTCGGCAGGCCACGTCTTGCCTTTCTCGTCGTTTCCGGAAACATTGACTCAATGGTAGCTCACTACACCTCGGCAAAAAAGAAGCGAAACTATGACTACTACTCACCTAATGGACAGATTGGCAGACGCCCTGACAGAGCTGTTATTGTGTATTCCAATAAAATCCGTGAGGCTTATGGCGACGTGCCGATTATAATCGGTGGTATAGAAGCCTCTCTCAGACGCTTTGCGCACTACGATTATTGGGATAACAAGGTAAGAAACAGTGTACTCGTTGACTCGGGCGCAGATATTCTCATCTATGGAATGGGCGAAAAGGCTGTCGTTGAAATTGCAAGGCTTCTCGACAAGGGTGTGCCCGTCAAGAAAATCAGAAACGTGCGTGGCACCTGCGTTATGTGTGAGCGTGAATATCAGCCAAAGGGTGAATATAAGTTCATCGGCGAAATTGAAGAGCTTAAAAGTAACAAGGAGCTATACGCAGATGCATTTGCCCTACAATACGAAAACTGCGACAGTATAACAGGCATTACTCTGACAGAGGGCTACGATAAACGAATACTTGTGCAAAACCCATCTATGCCTCCCCTTGAAAGAAAAGAGCTTGACAAGGTGTACTCACTTCCGTATATGAGAGACTATCACCCGATTTACAAGGCTGAAGGTGGTGTTCCTGCAATACAAGAGGTAAAGTTCTCTATCACCCACAACCGTGGTTGCTTTGGCGCTTGCTCGTTTTGTGCCATTGCATTTCATCAGGGCAGAGCCGTTCGCTCACGCTCGATTGAGTCCTGTGTAGAAGAGGCTAAGGCGTTAGTAAAGCTGCCCGATTTCAAGGGGTATATCCACGACGTCGGAGGACCGACTGCAAATTTTCGCAGACCTGCCTGCGACAAGCAGCTTGAGCACGGAATATGTAAAAACAAAAGATGCTTATCCCCCAAGCCTTGTAAAAATCTCGTGGTGGACCATTCCGAATACATAGAGCTGTTAAAGAGGCTCGAGAGGGTTGACGGTGTAAAAAAGGTGTTTATTCGCTCGGGTGTACGCTTTGATTACGTTATGCTCGACAGCGACGATACGTTTTTCAAAAAGCTGGTTTCCGACCACGTGAGTGGTCAGCTCAGAGTTGCCCCCGAGCACAATTCCAACAACGTACTGCGTCTTATGGGCAAACCCGAAATCAGCGTTTACAACGCTTTTTGCAAAAAGTACGCCGAGCTTTCAAAAGAATGCGAGAAGGAGCAATACGTCGTTCCTTATCTTATGTCAAGTCACCCTGGCTCAACGATGGACGATGCTATAAAGCTGTCCAAATATATCGAAGAAAACCGTCTACCTGCCGAGCAGGTGCAAGACTTCTACCCCACCCCGTCTACAACCTCGACCTGTATGTATTATACGGGCATCAATCCTTTTACAAAAGAGAAGGTTTACACAGCTACTGATTACAAGGAAAAGCAAAAGCAAAGAGCACTCCTGCAACCAAGGGAAAATAACAAGCACAAAAACAAAGGTTCAAAAAACAGAAGAAGCAAGTGAATTTTCATCAAAGCTGAATTGTAAAACAAAAAATGGCTCGTTTGAGCCATTTTTTGTTTTAATTAAAGAAAAATTCTATCTTTTCCGATTTATCCGTATCTGTGATTTTGTGAGGTTCGTTGATAAAGTTATATGGGTTGACAAAAACGTCGCCAACGCAAATTCCAAAGAAAAACTCGGTTGAAGAAATTGCAAAGTCTTCAGAATCGGCGTTACCCAAGAAGGCGCCCATCTCAACCGTATATCCCTGTTCGGCAGGATATTCAAGTCTGTCAAGATGTCCGTAAACCGACTTGACACCCATTCCGTGATCAAGGACAACTGTGTTTCCGTAAAGAGTCGTAACTCCCGAGAATACTACCGTACCGTGAGCAATTGCTCTGACAGGAAGCTCGTCAACTGCAACTGATTTTACGTAGTGTATTCCAAGGTTGCGTTCGGCTATTTCTACACCACCCACCGTCTGCTTTGCGCCAAACGAGGGTGAAGAAATCCAATATTGCTCCTTGTCATCAACGAACTTCTTAACAGGCGATACGAGCTCCATAGCCCATACGGGATATGCAGTAGTCTTTGTAAACGACGGAGAGATTTCGTTTTTGAAGCTCTTCAACGCAGAGCTGTATTCGTCTGCCGTTTCGGAATAGACAAAGCTGACGCTCGAGCTGCCAAAATCCTTTGCGTTTACGCTGAAGGGAATTGACAGGTTGGTTTTATCAGACTTAACGCTCAAGCGATACTCCCCTGCAGTTGCTTCAATCGGGATTGGAACGAGTATCATTTTTCCGTTATTGGCGTTGGGGTATGCAATAAGTCCATCTACACCTTCAAGGGTGGTGGTAATCTCAAGGTCCTCGGTATCTGCATTCTTGAGCTTGACAAAAAGCACCTCACCTGAATTGAGGGTCTCCTTGCTGAGCGAATACGAAGCCTTGATATCATAATCAAAATAAAAGTCGTAAACTGCCTCACCGTAATAAAGTGAGGTAGTACCCTCGTACCACTCGGCTGAAATTACTGCCCTGAGCTGACATTCCTTATCGTATGAAAATTCTGCAACCGTATCAAGCAGACCGTCGTATGCTAAAAGCTCACCGTCATAAAGCTTTACGTTGTACCAATCGGGCTCGACGTCAAAATCAAATTCAAAGCCGTTTCCTGCCGTAACGTACAGCTCTGAAGCTGTTGTTGGAGGGGTGTTTGAACTAAGCTCACAATAGCTCTCGTCGGAAAGAAGGTAATACCACTTTGCCTGAGTGGGCGACATAGTCACGGTGTTTCCACCGGAAGCAAAAAGAACCGACGGAATATTGCTGTAACGGTAGACGTCACTCACCTCATACTTTGCAAGGAACTCTCTTGCATAATCCTTATTGATCCTGTACCAATTGCCCTTTTCATCGTAGGCAAGACAATTTCTCACGTCGGCACTGAGACAAAGATAATAGATTGAGCTATCGTGAACTCGCTCAAATCTGAGTTCGTAAAGAGAGTAGACCTCGGGATTAAACTCCTGCTTCTCTACCGACACGATATTCTTTTTGAAGCGAACGAGAAACTCCTTGTCACTATCCCCGGTATAATCATAAACAGTATCGTCTGCCATAATCAGCGAGACGCTTGTGACGTTTGAAACGGTATAATTATCTCCCGAAACCGAAAGATACCAAATTCCGGCTATTATAGCGGGCAAAAACAAAACGATTAAAAATAAAGATTTTTTATTCATTACAATATTACCCTTCCTATAACTCTTAAATCATCACTTTCAAGCACCTCGATCGGTGCATACTTAGTGTTGATAGAAACAAGTGAGCACTTGCCGTCTATGTACTCGAGCTTCTTGCAAAGGCTTTCTCCATTGAGAACGAAAACACCTATATCTCCCTGATTAATGCTCTCCTGCTTTTTAACCCATACTACAGACGCATCTGCAATCATCGGCTCCATACTGTCTCCACTGATTTTGATACCGAAGCTCGCCTCATCAGGAGCATCTGCCTTGACAAGAGAATAATCATCGGCAAGGATAGGAAGAGGCTCACCTGCTGCTGCAGGCGACATATAAACGGGTATTTTTCTGACCGAGTCCTTAGCCTTGGAGGACATTGCCTTTACTCTTGCAAGCTCATATCCCAATATTGCGTTCACCGACCCCCTGCCCCTTTCGTCAATTGAACGATAGCTTTCTATCAAGGCAAGCTCGCTGTCGCTGAAATCGTTTTTCTTACTGCTAAGAGAGTAATCATCAAATACAAGCTCTTCTACCGAAACGTCGAGCTCGCCGGCTATCTTATAAATAGTGGCAAGTCTTGCCGCATCCGAGTCACGCTTGAGCATACTGTCAAGTGTTGTGTACGGTATTCCTGCAGCCTTGGCAAGCTGTGCCTTGGTCTTCTTTTTTTCCTTGAGTAGTTTGACTACCTTTTTATTAAAACTCATTTAATTCACCTTTCGTTTGGTTATCAATTAATGATACCACAAGAATGAATAAAAGTAAAGGAAAATTATGAAATTGCGTAATTTTTTGTACATTTTTACTCAAAATCAATCGTTTTTATTGTCAATAAAGTAACTGTGGATTTCTTCGGCGTCTCTGACAGATATTCCCTTGACAGCAGATATTTCGTCCACACTTGCTTTTTTCAAAGCCTTTATGCTCTTGAAATGAGCCATGAGTGCTTTTGCCTTTTTAGGTCCTATTCCCTTTATTTTTTCAATCGAAAGATGGGTTACCGTCTTTCTTCTTTTTTTATCCATAGCGCTAAACGTAAAGCGATGGATTTCTTCTTGTATACCATAAATAAAATTGAATACTCTCGTGTTATGCGCTATTGAAATTTCGTTTTCTGTATCAACGAGAGTACGTGTTTTGTGATGCTCGTCCTTTACCATTCCAAAGACGGGGATTTCGAGTCCATACTTATCAAGCACTCCCTTTATTGTTGATACGTGCCCCTTTCCACCGTCGAGTAAAAAGAGGTCGGGCAGCTCCCAACTATCCGAAAAGCCCTTTTCTCTTATATCTTCAAAATATCTGTTCAGCCTTCTATCTATTGCCTCTGCCATAGAGGTATAGTCGTCAAGTGCTGCGCTCCTGATATTGAAAAGCTTATAATCCCTTTTATAAAAACGTCCGTTTTTTATGCAAATCAGACCTGCTGTTGTATGCTGATCGGCTGAATTGGAAATATCGTACGCCTCTATTCTCTCGGGCAATACCTCAAGTCCAAGCAACATTGCAAGCTCAGCGAGCTTTTCATCGGTCTTGTCCTCTACCTGCCTTTTATGGAGTGAATATTCCCTTGCGTTTTCGCCTGCCATCACAACGGCGCGCTTGAGTTCACCCTTTTCGGGATAAATGAACTTGACACTTTTTAACAGCTGAGCTGAAAAATACCTTCTCAGCTCTTCAAGAGCTTCGGAATAAAATTCAACGGGGATAAGAACTTCCTTTGGAACGTACTCTCTTTTCTTGTAATATTCCAAAAGAAATTGCGAAAAGGTTTCGCTATTGATGATTTCGTCACCCGTAAAAATAAATCTTTCGTTATCAATAATCCTTCCGTCCCTTACAATGCTGACAGCAATGCAGGAGGAAATATCGTCGCTGTAAAAACCAAAAACGTCTCTTTCCACCTTATCGTCAAATACAATTTTTTGTTGCTGACGCAGATTTTTGATAGAAGCAATGAGATTTCTTTTTTCGGCGGCGTCCTCAAAATTCAGTTCTTCTGCAGACTTGAGCATCTTGGCTTCAAGCTCCTTAATAACCCCCTCGTAATCAGACTTGAGAAAGGAAACTACAGAGTTTACCGTCTGTCTGTACTCGTCCTCGCTTATCACTCCCCTGCACAAGCCACAGCACTTATTGATATGATAATTGAGACAAGGACGGTTCTTGCCAAAATCCTGAGGAAACCTGAGCTTGCAGGTTGGTAGTCTGAACAGCTTGTTGACGGTATCAATAATACTGTAAACTGCAGATGCTGATGAATAAGGTCCAAAAAACTTATCACTCTTCGTTCTGTCTGCCTGCATTGAGCGAACCATCGTAAGCCTCGGAAATTTTTGTGAAGTCGATAGCTTTATATACGGATAGCTCTTATCGTCCTTGAGCCTTATATTGAATTTGGGAGAAAAAAGCTTTATAAGCTCGTTTTCCAAAACGAGTGCTTCGTTTTCGGTATCGGTGAAAACGACCTCGAAATCGTTCACCCTCTCGACCATTTTGAAAGTCTTTGGAGGGTGCGAATCGATATTCTGAAAATATTGAGAAACACGGTTCCTTAATACCTTCGACTTTCCTACGTATATTACCTTGCCGTTTTTATCGAGCATTTTATATACACCCGGAGTCGCAGGAAGAAGCCGTGCTTTTACGAGTAATGCGTCAATTTTTTCATTCATAATATATCACCTATAAAAAAATAGCTGTTCACCAAAATGGTGAACAGCGTTAGCGCAATCAATTAATCAATAAAGCCCTTCAAAATCAATGTAGCAAGCTCGTTGATTGCATCGTTTTCGTCCACACCGTCAGCAATAAGCTTGATATCCGAGCCCTTCACTATTCCGAGTGAAAGTACTCCCAGCAAGCTCTTCGCGTTGGCGCGTCTGTCGCCTCTCTCTATCCAAACAGAAGCTTTATAGGTATTAGCCTTTTGAATAAAATATGTCGCGGGTCTTGCGTGGAGACCTACGCTATTTGTTACTGTGACTTCTTTTGAAACCATTTTATTGCTCCTAAATTCTTATTAAATAATTTCGTTTTATAAATTATAGCAAATATTTACAAGAAAATCAATAGAATATTTTTGCAAAACAAAACTATTATGAAAATTAAACATTTTTTTGTTTCATATTATTTGCTTTTTATTAATATTAACCAATGAATTTCGGCATTTTACGGCTTTTTATACGCATCGGTTACCTCAAAGCTAAACGCCAATGAGTCTGTATAGGCAGTTATATACTTGCCTGATGCAACAAAATAGTTTCCTCCGAGCATACAGCCCTCGCTTGTAACCCTTCCGTTACATTCGACGGTCAAAAAGATATCAAGTCTGTCAGGAATGTATGTTTTTACAATTTCTCCGTCGCTCAGCGAAATGTAGCTTTCAGCAGGCCTCGAGCTTTTCTCAACAATTGTGCCAAGATATTTATCGTCGTTTTCGGCATAGAGCTTGTCATTGAGCTCAAGAATATCAAAAGACGCCTTCTGGAGATTGTTTATACGAAGTGTATATACAATAGTTTCGTTTGAACGGGCTGCAACTACACTGTCCTTGAGTCCACTTCTTAATGCAATAGTGAGAATGGCAGCAATAATTACAAGTAAAATTACAAAATCCATTCCGTTAAATTTAAGCTTCTTCATCTTCATTATGCCACCTCTCCTTCGAGCTCGTTTATTGCTATACAATAGCCCTGACCAACATATTCAGGCACTCTCATATACACAAGCTGACCTATAACGAGGTCAAAAGCATTTATGCTATAGCCCTTGTCGCTTTTTTTGAACTTGCCCTTAATCCCGACCTTAACGTTATAGTACTCGTACTCGGGCTCGTACTCCTGTGTAGTGTCCTCGGGCACGTTTATCTCGGGATAGTAGGAAACGTACATTTCGCCTGTTAGCGTATCGGTAGCAATATTATAGGCAGGCGATATCTCTACAGAAACAACCTCACCGATTTGCTGTTCTCTGACCGTTTCAAAAACGTGGTCGCCTTCTTTGATGTTATCCACGTAATCCTTATGAACGGTCTTTAATTCAACCGTATACTCTATTTCGGTCTCAAGGCTTGAGGCTACGGAATTACGAGCTGACATATAGTAATACATTACGACTCCGATTGCCAGAACCGTAAGAATAATCAAAACGTCAATTATATTGAACCTGTATTTTTTCTGTTTATTATTCATTTTACACCTCACGAAATATCTTCTGTTATCTGTTCTTCTTTATAGATGTTCACTCCTGCACTTGCAGAGGCAAGGAGCATCCAGAAGAACGCGTAAACTCTGTAGTTATACCAAACGTAATCGGTTAAGCCTTGGGCAAGAATTGCAAGAAGTCCACAGGCAACTGCACCTATTATGAGCTTTAGCTCTCTGCTGCCCGAGTCCTTCATAAAGGTAAAGACCTTTGAGAAGAACAAGAACATCGTGAAAATGAAAACTGCAAATCCGAGTACTCCAAGCTCCAATAAAATCTGCAAATAGAGATTGTGAGAATGTGGCGCAGTCTCAATACCTGAAAGAGCATACTCCGAATATACGCACTGGAAAGCACCTGAGCCAATTCCTATACCTGATACGAGATAATCTCTTAACATATTAAAGCTTGCTTCCCAGATATAAACTCTGTACGAGGTTGATGAGTCGGTCATATTTCCTATACTTGAAAACCTTTGTATAATCGACTCGGGAAGAATAGGTATTGCAAGAGGTACTGCAATAATACCGAGTATATACGCACCGAGTGTGTGTCGGTTTATAATAACGAAATAAATTATCAGAGATGCTATACAGCCAAGCCATGCGCCTCTTGACCAGGTATAAACCAAAGCCAGAATTGCAGCAAACAGTGAAAAGAAACTGAGGCTTTTTCCCGAGAAGCTCTTGGCAATCATAACGAATGCAATAGCAACGGGAATGAGCATAATAAGATATTCACCAAAAACGTTGGGGTTTTCAAATGTAGATACGACTCTCGTTTCAATTTCGGAAAACATATCCTCATCGGTCCAGGTGGTATCGGGTGTAGCAAAAAAATTCTGATAGATTCCATACAGCGAGCAAATTAAAAACGAAAAGATTGATGAAAGAAAAAGCTTACTCAATAGTTCTTTTGTCTTTATCAGATTTACAATCAAAAAATAAACCGACAAAAAACATACGAAAACACATGCCGGTGGAATACTCGTAGACGGTGAAACCGAGAATATGCCTCCAAAGAACATAAAAACTGAAAAGATTAAAACGAAAAGGTCAAGCAGCTCGAGCCTGAACGAGCGCTTTCCTCTGAGCACCTTGAAAATAAAGGCGAAAAAGGTAATAATGATTTCTGCGCATATAACCATAGTGGGAAGAAAAGGAAGTGTGGCAACCATAATAATCGTAGAAAACTCAGGCTTATCAAACACTATTACAAGATACGTCAGCCCAAAAACAAGTAGAATTAAATATATTGGCTGAATTACAACCGACAGAGCGCCAAGCACAACTCCGATTATAATCGGGATTGCCAAATTATCATCAATTGGCGCATGCATCACGCTCTCTTTTTTATAGCCGATATACTTAAGAATTACTCTCGTTATACGACCGTTTACAAGAGTGGTACAAAGCTCCTCTTTTGAAATAAGCAACGGAATTGATAAAAGCACGAATACAATTCCCTGCCATAAAACAGCAGACTCACCCATATCATTGGAAATCAAAAGCTTTTGTATTATTTCTGTTCCAACCGAAAAAAGCCCTATTATAAAAAGTATTACACCGTAGGCTCTGAGCTTAACTCCTAAAAGCACAGATACAATTTTGTCGTAAAGTCTGTAAAAAAAGCTGTTCTCTACTTTGTCTGCAAGCTTCTTTTTAGTATAAATCATACTGCTTTTCTTAGGCTTGATTTTTGCAAGAGCATCAGCAAATAAACCGTTTCTTAGCCTTTTGTCAAGGTTGTCGTAAGAGGTCAATGCCTGAGCGAACTTGCACATGCATATTCTCGTGTAAAAGAAGTTGGAAATGCGCTTTAGTATATTTACAAAGGCGCTCGATTGAAAGCTCCTTGAGAGCCTTCCTTCCTTTTTCGTGCTCAAAAAATCACTCCTTCCTTTTCGTGATTGAAGCAATGGTTGTTTCTCGAAGTAACAATAATACTCCTACATATATTATAACTCCAACTAACGCAATGGCTATTGCATAAAATACGTTGAATAAAAATCCTTTTGAATAAGCGTCAGAATAAATCAGCTTTTTAATTAAAAGCATACACGAGGATGAAGCCACGCCCGACAGTAGAATTTTCAAGAGATTGATTACATATTTTGTATCGTAAAAGCCCTTGATGTGAATTGCCGAAAAGAACAGCATAGAAAGACCTGCCGACAAAACGCCAAGCGAATACGAAATTCCAAGTGCCGTAATGCCGAGAGATAAGCCCTTGACTAAAACAAGTAGCATAACAAGGTCGGTAACAATTCCTATAATTGCCGAAATTACAACGTACTTGGGCTTTTTGATAGCGTAAAAGGTTCTGCTTAAAAATTCAATTAAGGTAAAGCCCAGCATTCCGGGCACCAACGCTTTGAGAATTGAGGTAACCATCTCGGCAGAGTCGGTGTTGAAAGAGCCTCTGAGATAAACGATAGCAATCCCCTCCGGCGCAAGCGCCAAAACGACCGAAGCAATCGGCACTGTCATCAAAAGTGCGCTAAGCAGTCCTATTCTGCCCGTTTTTGCAAAATCGTCGGTCTCGGTATTTGCCTGAGCTGAAAGCTTGGGAAAAATGTAGTTGCAAACACCATAGGTGGTAATACCCGTAATAACGGTGAACAGATTAATTGCGTATTCAAAGGCAGGTATTGCTCCCTGAGTAGCAGTATAGGTTGCAAATCGCATACTGACCAACATACATACGGGAGAAAGCCACGAGCCCATCATAATGGGTGGTGTCAGCTTCATTGCTGTAACGAAGCCTTCTGACTTAAAATCAAAGAGCAGTCTATGCCTGTAGCCTTTTTTTAACGTAGGAGCAATTAAGGTAATAAGCTGAACGAGCCAACCCAGCGTATAGGCTACTGCAAGTCCCTTTATACCAAAGTAGGAATTGAAAAATAAAAAGTAAACTATTACGAGCAGATTTGATATTGCACTGATAAATGCAGGTGCAATGTATTCGTCATTTGATTGCAGAACGCCAACAAGAGTATAAGACGCTGCAGCAAATATAATCAACGGAAACATAATTCTAAGAAGCAGAACTGCAAGAGTGTGAGTCTCTGCCTCAAGACCGGGGGCTACAAGGCTTATGAGCTGATCTGCAAGCACTATGCCAAATAGAGCTAAAACTCCCGTAACCAAGAGCAGAAAATTTAAGTATATTGCAGTAAAGGAATTCTGTTCCTTCTTTTTATTATCCCCCGTAAACGAATTATATACGGGTATAAAGCAACCGAGAATTGCCGAAGCAAATACCATATCAAAAAAGGAAAGAGGTATTCTTGACGCCGCGGAAAAGGCAGTTGCACTTTCGCTTGTTCCGTAGGCAGAGGCAAGGAGCACTCCTCTGAACATTCCAAGAACCTTGGAAATAACCATCGCCACTATCATAAAAGCTACGGTCAGGGTGGCAGAATTAGTTTTTCTTTTCATTTCCCTCTCCCCCCGTGCAAGCGCGCTTTATATATTCCTTGAGCTCTTTTTTCTTTTCTTCGAGATTTATTTTCTCATACAAGTCGGGTCTTCTTTCCTTTGTCAGACAAAGCGACTGTTCAAAGCGCCAGGTCTCTATATTTGCATGATTGCCCGAAATAAGAACGTCGGGAACCTTAACACCGTGAAATTCATAAGGACGGGTATACTGTGGAAACTCGAGAAGTCCGTTAGCAATGCTCTCTTTTTCATAGCATTCAGAGCTTGCCAATACACCGTCAACAAGTCTTGAAACAGCGTCTACAATAACAGCTGCAGCAAGCTCGCCACCCGTCAGCACGAAATCGCCAAGCGAAATTTCCTCATCGACGATTTCATCGAGAATTCTCTGGTCAACGCCCTCATAATGACCACAAAGTATTGTGACGTTTTCCCTTGCAAGAAGCTCCTCGGCAACCTTGTGCGTAAAGGCTCTGCCCTTAGGTGAAACGTAAACCGTGTGGGGCTTTTTGCCAAGGCTTGAAACGATTGCATCATAGCATCTTGAAATTGGAGGGGCAGCCATAAGCATACCCATTCCACCACCATAGGGAGTATCGTCTACCCTGCGATGCTTATCCTCTGAATAATCGCGAATATTATGACACTCTATTGTGATAATATTATTTTTCCTCGCTCTGCCGATAATGCTTTCATCAAAAACGGTATTAAGCATATCGGGAAAAAGCGTCATTACGTCAAATCGCATCAATCAACAAGCCCCTCTATAAGTTCAAAATATACACCTTTTTCAAGGTCAATCTTCTTTACAAAAACGTTTATTGCAGGAATATAAACCGTCTTTTGATTGAAAAGCTCAATTTCATAAAGGTCACCACTTCCCCTGTCGGTAAAATCAACAACCCTGCCGAATGGCTCGTCGCTCTTGACGTCTATAGCAGGGAGTCCGATTATATCGGCAATAAATACTGCGCCCTCTTTTTTCGGAACGTTTTCACGGTCTACGTATATGGTTCTACCCTTATATCTCAAGGCGTCGTCAAGGGTATCTATACCCTTGAATTTCACCAGCATAAATTTGCCGAATTTTCTTATAGTATCTACCTCAAGCTTCCCCTCTCCGTTGTCTGACAGATAAAACTCGGGCACCTTCATATAACTTTTTTGCTCGTCGCACCACGCATCGAACTTGAATTCTCCTCTGACACCGTGGGTGTTTATAAGCTTTCCTGCTTCGAGATATTTAATCATAGTTTCCTCGTTACTTCTTTTTCATTTTAGCGTACGTACCCATAATTTTCTTGGTACCACCGTTTTCAAAAGCTATTTCATACAGCGTATCTGCGCCCATCGGCTTCTTCAGAGTTATTATTCCCTCACCGAAAACCGAATGCACTACCGTCTCTCCCACGTTGAATGCATCGTGAGGAAGCTTGTTAACGGCGCTCTTCTGAGGCTTGTCAGGAGCATTGTAGCGCTGAGCAAAGCTCATTATATTATCAGTCCTGCGCTTCTCGCAAAGATTGTTTATCAGCTTCAACGGAATTTCTTTAAGAAAGCGTGACGACCTGTTTATAGAGGTTCTGCCAAACATAAGTCTCTCGGACACGTTGGTGAGTATAAGCTTTTCTCTGGCTCTTGTTATCGCAACGTACATCAGGCGTCTTTCCTCTTCAATTTCGTCATCGGTATTAGTTGACAGCGACGACGGAATTATATTTTCTTCAAGTCCGGGAAGGAAAACGACGGGAAATTCAAGTCCCTTGGCACTATGTATAGTCATAAGCACGACGGCATCGGAATCCTTATCGTAGCCGTCAACGTCGGCAACAAGAGCAACCTCTTCAAGAAATCCTCCCAAATCGCCCTCGGGATTGTCCTCAATATACTTTATCGCATTGGATACAAGCTCACTTATGTTATTGATTCTGTCGCTCTCGTCCTCAATGGAATTATTCAGCATTTCAAGATATCCGGAATCTGATGCTACTCTCTTGATAATTTCAGCGACTGTGCAAACTCCAACGGCATTGCGAAGCGACTCTATCAAATCGGCAAAGGCAAGCAGCTTTGAAGCGCTCTTTTTCAGAGCGACATACTCGTCTGCCCTCTTAATCACCTCATAAACAGATATTCCGTCGGTTGCAGCAATCGTCTTAAGCGCCGATACAGTCGTTTCACCTATTCCTCTTTTGGGAAGATTTATAATTCTCTCAAGCTTTATTGTATCGTTGGGATTAACTATAACGGAAAGATAGGAAACGATATCCTTGATTTCCTTTCTGTCGTAGAACCTCGTTCCACCGAGAAGTCTGTGAGGTACTGCCGACTTGGACATTGCAATTTCAAGGTTGTTGGACTGTGCGTTAACTCTGTATAAAACTGCAAAATCACGGTAGGAATACTTACCCGATTTTACGTACTCGTTAATCCTGTCTACTATATATCTTGCTTCGGCATCCTGATTATCAAGCTTAATATAATCAAGCTTTTCACCCTCGCCACTCTGCGTCCAGAGCACCTTGCCCTTTCTGCCTTCGTTATTGTCGATTACAGCGTTGGCTGCCTCAATTATATTACCCGTTGAACGATAGTTCTGCTCGAGATATACCACCTTGGCGTTCTTGAATTGAACGTCAAAATCAAGAATATTTCTTACTACTGCGCCACGGAACTTATAAATGCTCTGGTCGTCGTCTCCTACTACCATAACGTTCTCGTATCTACTGCAGAAAAGTCTCATAAGCTTAAGCTGTGCACCGTTGGTATCCTGATACTCGTCAACCAGAACGTACTTGAAACGATTACTGTATTTTTCAAGCACATCGGGAGAAGTCTCAAAAAGCTTTATCGTCAAAGCAATAATATCGTCAAAGTCAACTGCATTGAACTCCTTGAGTGAGCTTTGATACTTTTCGTAAATCGCAAAAATAGTCTTTTCTCTGAAATCATCGCTGAAGGCTTCCTCGCAATCGGGATAAATCAGCCTGTTCTTCATTCTCGAAATAGTCGAAAGAACAGCCTTTGCCGAAAACATTTCATCGTTCAAATCAAGCTCTTTTACAATGTTCTGAATCAGCTTTTTTGAGTCGTCGGTATCGTATATATTAAAATTCGGATTATATCCTATTCTGTCAATATGCTGTCTTAAAATTCTGACACAAATTGAATGAAAGGTTCCTGCCCATATATCGTTTGCCCTATCACCGAGAATAGCGGCAAGACGCTCCTTCATCTCGTTGGCAGCCTTGTTGGTAAAGGTGAACGACAAAATCTCCCAAGGTGAGCAGGCATCCTCCTTGAAATTAAGGAGCAGATTTCTAAGCTCTTCCTTAGGAATATTCTGAACGTTATTCAAAATCTGCTCAAGGGTTGCAAGCAAGCCCTCGCTGAGTCCCTCTATCTCACGCTCGGAATAATATGCGTTACCGAAATCTATGATATGGGCAATTCTGTTTACAAGCACGGTGGTTTTTCCACTTCCTGCACCTGCAAGAACGAGCAAAGGGCCGTTAACTGAAAATACGGCTTCCTTTTGCTTGTCGTTAAGCTTTGAATAATATGCTTCAAAAAGCTTTCTTTTGATTTTTTGGTATCTACTGTTCAATTCACTCATTTTATATTACAAATCCACCGTTTACATTTAATACTTCACCTGTTATAAACTCAGCGCTGTCGCTTGTCAGAAAATATACGGCATCGGCTATGTTACTTGGCTTGCCAAGTGCTCCGAGTGGAGTTTCGTCGGCAATAGCAGCAAGGGTCTCTTCATCATATTCGCTAAGCATATCCGTATCAACTGCTCCGGGAGCAACTGCGTTCACTCTTATTTTCGAGGGAGCGAGCTCCTTTGCGAGCGCCTTTGTAAAACCAATAACTCCTGCCTTTGAAGCAGAATATGCCACCTCGCAGGAAGCACCCGTAACGCCCCACATAGACGACACGTTTACTATGCTACCACCACCGTTTTGGAACATCAGAGGTATAACCTCACGTGATAAATAAAAATTCGACGTAAGGTTAGTATCGATAACGCTTCGCCATTCCCCGTCACTCATCGACTGCAAGAGCCCCGTATACGACACCCCTGCGTTATTGACAAGCGCATCAATTCTGCCAAAGCGTTCAATAACCGTCGAAATTGCTTTTTTAACGTCCGACGAAACAGATACGTCACATTTAATAGCAAGTGCTGACAAGCGTGAAGAAATATCCTTCGCCTTATCGTCACTCGACTTGTAAATAAATGCGCAATTCCAGCCCTCAGCACTGAATTTTTCAAGGCACGCCAAGCCAATTCCTCTTGTGCCACCCGAAGTCG
>JAZNRH010000077.1:0-2231 GCA_045590615.1 Eubacteriales bacterium | reverse complement strand
GTTATCGTCAAGCTTCTTGCCATAGTAGTTGAGGTATGCCTCGTTGAACTCGGGGAAGTACTCAACGTATTCACCACTGTGAAGAGTTGTGTTGAAGGTGAGTGTCTTGCCGTCGATTGTAACCGAAGGATTAACAATGGGGTTATCGAGAATTTGGCAAGATGTGAATGCACCAAGCTTAACGCCCTTACATTCGCCACAAGCCTTGAGCTGAACCTTTGCAATACGGTTGAGTTTCACTTCCATTCTGTTAACATGGTTAGAAGGACCAAAGTCGTATCCGTCGTAGTCATCGTTGTTACATTCAGCAAGTATAATCTCTCTCCAGCCTTCGAAGTTTACGGGTACGAAGAAGTCAACGTGCCAATGCTTTGAAATGTCGTCCTGAATTGTGAGAAGGAGTGCGTCGCTCTTTGATCCGTTGCCGTGAACCTTGATTTTGAACGCTCTTCTTTCTGAAGTGTCGGTCATAGGAATGTCGTAGTTTCCAACAAGGTCGATTGCAGGCTTTGTTTCATCGAATGGATAAAGAACTACGCTGTTTTCACCGTTGGTGGAATGTCTGTTCTCAATTCTCACGAAGGGAGTCTGCTTTTCAAATGGGTTTTCTGCCTTAGCTTTGTTGTAAATCGGGTCTGTGATATCAAACACCTTGTGCTTGTTGTAGTGCATCTCACGGAATACCCATTTACCGTCATTCTGCTTGAGTACCTTGTATTCCTTGTCAGGACGGATTTGCTTCTTGGCTTCGGGTGAGAAGTAGCCACCCTTTCTGAGATATGTGTAGGTATTGTAGTACATATAGTTACGGGGAGCTCTTGTCTTTCTGTTGAGCTCCTTAACCGAGAATGGCTGATAAACTGTGCCAAAGTCGTGAGCAAGAGCCTGTGAGCCCATGTGGTCGAGGTCGTCTCTGTGCATGGTTCTCTTGATAGCATCCTTATACTTCTCGTTCATATCGGGAGCGTAGTTAAACCAACCAACCGTTGCAGTATAGAAGCAGTTGTGGAATTTTCTCTGTCTTGCAAGATGCATATTCTTGAACGCCTTGAAGCCCGAGGTTACGTGGTCAATCGCACCACCTCTGCCACGTGCTGCCCAAAGGCAAGGGAAGAAGGAGGAGTATTCGATGACAGGCTTCTTTATACAGTTGGCAATGATTTCACGAATGAATTCTGCATAGATGTAGAATTTCTGTCTGGGATCATAAAGACCCTCACGCGCAAACGATTCAAGACCGTCGAGATAAATCATCTCAAAGCCACCCTCGTTGTATGCCTTAGCTGTATTCTGAGCTACGTGATAGAAAAGCTCCGAAAGGCATACGGGCTGGAACATTCCGTACCAACCACAAAGCTGCTTGATTTCAGCACCTTTTTTGTGTGGCTGAGCCTTGGTCGAAAGAGCGCCTCTCTTAACGTTCATAAAGCCGTCAGTTGAGCCGTCCTCAATCAGAATGATTTCCTCGTCAATGAGCACGTATCTTGAATGGATATTACCCGATGGTATCTCTAATTTGAGCTTGTGCATTGGAACGTTCGAAGCATCACTTTCGGTAAAGAGATCGGTTATTTCAGCATCAATATCATCGCGAAGATTCCAGGAAATTTTACCCGTTACAATTTGCTTTTGCCACTTGGGGTTGGTTAAAATAACGTCGGCATAGCTTGGAACGAGTGATGAGTAAGTGTGGAGAGCAATCTGAATTCCGTTTGCTGTAAGCTTATCGGTGATTTTTTCCTTGAATTCCTTTGCTGTGTTGAACTTGTGCGTTTCACAGTATTCCTCATAAGAGGAAAGACAAAGGAAGTTAAAGTCTGCCTGAGTAAATGTGTAGCCACCCTGATGCATATCGAGCTGTTCTACCGAGTACTTCTTGGCAATTTCTATATTTGCATCAACTGTTTCAGGAGTGAGACCTGACGAGAAAATTACGTAGTCGTGGAAAAGGTCCTTGCAATCAAGCGCGTAAGGTCCACCGTGGGTAGAGGTGATACCACGCTTTGGGTCAATGTCGTCAACGATTCTCTTGAGGTGCTCACGGTGCTCGGTCATTCTTGAGAAGGCAACGCCCACCTTTGAGCCCTTGATGTCAGCATCAAGATAAGTATATGTCTTACCAAATGCTATTTTGTCTGCTCCACCCGGTGCATTGAAGATTTCAACGGTGGTGGTCATAGGAACGCAGGAGAGACCGAATGCGTCGGGGTTGTCAAGCTCCCATTCGGCGT
>JAZNRH010000076.1:0-22021 GCA_045590615.1 Eubacteriales bacterium | reverse complement strand
CTTGGAATACGTGTAGTATTCCTGCACTTCGCTGAAAAATTTATCCTCGAAAATTATCTTTCCTCGGTTCGAGGGAAGTTTCAAGAGGTAATTTTTGTTCATATCAAGGCATCTTTTCCGAAGTAATACTTTATGTATTACAAGGGAAAGTAACGAAGATAGGGACGAAAATCACCCTTGAAACCGACAAGAGTTCGGTTCCCTTTGGCTATAGAAAAAAAGAGGTAGATTGCACGATACTGAAGCGCGTCGCTGTACTTATGTACAGCAGTCGCGAAGTTCGTGCAAAACATAAAACAATATAATTAATGTGAAAAAATTGATTTTTCAATTTTTTACCTTATAAAACGTTTGCTTTTTTAATAAGCATAACAAATTTTATCCTTATTTTACATATGTTTTCATTGTTTTATGTGGTCTAACCTTTTTTTACATCCCCTATGATATTTTTGAATTACACGAGTAATTTATACACTTTATCAGAGCAAGCTCTTGCCTTTTTTTCATCGTCAAACAAGCCCACAACCGTAGGACCTGCACCACTCATTACAACGTTCAGCGCACCCATGTCAAGAAGCTCATTTCTCTTTTTGAGAACACTTGGTGAGGAAGGAAGTACAACTGCTTCAAAATCGTTAAACACGCCCTCGGCAAGCATTTCAACCTCGCCCGTTCTGAAAGCACTTATAACTTTTTCGTGGTCGTGTGACAAATTGGCTTTTTCAAGGGAATCAAAATCCGAAAACACCTTGCCTGTAGAAAGCTTGGTGCCACATTTTTCGATTACCAGCCACAGATTTTCAAAGCCCTTGCACTCTATCCTTTCACATACGTCTCCCACTCCCGTACAAAAACAAGGGACCGTTTCAAGACAATACGGCACGTCGGCGCCAAGACCTCTTGCTATTTCGTGGCGCACCCTCTTGTCAAGCGCACCGAAAAGCTCTTCCATACACAAGAGCGTAGCAGCCGAATCGGCAGAGCCACCACCCATTCCCGAAGCTGTCGGGATATTGGCTTCGACGTATATATCAACGCCCTGACCGACAATGCCCCCGGCATCAAAATACGCCCCCACTGCCCTCGTACATAAATTATCCTCGGTTGGTATATCCGACGTCGAGCTAAAACGAATTGAGCCAAGCGAATTCTTTTCTACCCTAACCGTATCAAAAAGCGTTGCCCTTGCCATTACCGACGTGAGCGAATGATAGCCGTCGGGGCGCTTATCTCCTATTTCGAGGGTTAAATTCAATTTGGCGTATGCTTTCTTTTCCATCAGCTTTTAGCCTTTTGTCCGATTTTATTTTCGGTTCTGTTGATTAAACGCTTTATATTTGAACGATGCATTACGATGACGATTACTGCAATGAGCACCGATATCACCGTAGCGATAAAGCCCTTATCGGTATTGAATGCATTGAGAAGCATCGGGTAGAAAAATGCGCAGATTACCGAGCCGAGTGATATGTAACGTGATACGTAGACGATTAAAACGAACAGCACCACGAGAATTGCAAAGACAACGGGGTTAAGGCAGAGAATAGCTATTGCCGATACTGCAACGCCCTTGCCTCCTCTGAACTTGTAATAGATGGGGAAAATGTGACCGAGTATCGCAAAAATTGCCGCAATATACGCACCACCCTCACCCATGAGAAGCATAGAAAGGAACACCGAAACAGCCGCCTTCAAGCCATCGCAGATAAAGGTTATTACACCCCACTTTTTTCCGTAGGTGCGAACCATATTAGTTGCGCCTGCGTTGCCGCTTCCGTGATTTCTAATGTCATCGTGATGAAAAAGTCTTGAAAGAATTACTGCAAAGTTCAAGCTTCCCATAAGATACGCAAAAACTGCGCAAAAAAGGAGCGCCAACATTGCAATCCAGCCCTTATCAGTCTCTAAAAACGCAATTAAGCGATTGTCGTAATTATACGGAACGTTAACTGAGTCAACAGTCACTCCATAGGGAATATCCCCACCAAGCTTAGTTAAAAGGTATCCGAATTTTCTTATTACTTCAAAGCTCATTTGTCCTCTCCTCTTTCTCTTATAATCAGCTTTATAGGTGTTCCCTTAAAGCCAAAGGTGTTTCTTATACAGTTTTCTATATATCTCTGATATGAAAAATGGAAAAGCTCTGCGTTGTTACAGAAAATAACGAAGGTTGGCGGCTTTACACCTATTTGAGTCATATAATAAACCTTGAGGAATTTGCCCTTGTCAGACGGAGGCTGAACCCGTGAGGTTGCCTCTGCAAGAACGTCGTTGAGCATACCCGTAGATATTCTCGTGCTCGCTTGCATATTGACGTAGTTTATATGCTCAAAGAGTGTGTCTACTCTCTGACCCGTCTTTGCAGAAATAAAGACGAGTGGAGCGTAGGTCATATATGAAAGTGCGTTATAAACCTGCTCGGTAAACTTCTTGGTTGTCGAGTTGTCCTTGTCGATTTCGTCCCACTTATTGACACATATAACCGACGCCTTGCCTGCCTCGTGGGCAAGACCTGCAATGCGCTCGTCCTGAGCAGTAACGCCCTCGTTGGCGTCTATCATTATCAGACAAACGTCGCTTCTTTCGAGTGCAAGATTTGCACGAAGCACGCTATACTTTTCTATTGCGTCCTCAATCTTGGAGTTTCGTCTTATTCCGGCAGTATCAATAAAATTATACTTACCGTGCTCGTTTTCTACGTAGGAGTCAATCGCATCTCTCGTAGTTCCGGCAACGTTTGAAACTATAACTCGCTCTTCGCCCAGAATTCTGTTTACAAGTGAGCTTTTGCCTGCGTTGGGCTTTCCGATTACTGCAACCTTTACCGTATCGTTGTCCTCTTCCTCTTGTTCCTCGTCCTTGAAGTAGGAAACTACCTCGTCGAGAATGTCACCCGTACCCGTTCCGTGAATAGAGGAAACTGCAATCGGGTCGTTTTCAAAGCCGAGCTCGTAAAACTCATAAAACTCCATTGGCAATGCGCCAACGCTGTCACATTTATTAACAGCAAGGACTACGGGCTTCTGTGAACGCTTGAGCATATTCGCAACGTCTCTGTCCGAAGGAGTGACACCTGTGGTTACGTCCACCAGCATTATTATTACGTCTGCCGAGTCTATTGCAATCTGAGCCTGCGTTACAATATGCTTGAGAATTGCATCGTCGGTTTTCGGCTCTATACCACCCGTATCGATGAGTGTCATTTTCTTTGAGCACCACTCTGTTTCGTAGTATATTCTGTCCCTTGTTACACCGGGCGTATCCTGAACAATCGAAATTCTCTCGCCTATTATTTTATTAAAAAACGTACTTTTGCCTACGTTGGGTCTGCCTACTATCGCTACTATCGGCTTAGCCATACTAACCTCCTATAATTCCATGGAGAAAATCAGCGCCCTCTGCTGTTGGCAACACTCTGACAGAGAGCTCCTTTTCAAGCTCGTCTACAGTAACCGAGTCAAGAAAACAATCACCCTCGTGCCTGAGCGCATTTCTCGGAATGAGCAGAACGTCGCCCAAATCCTTACCTCGAAGCTGTGCCATAATATCCTGACCCGTCAGGAGTCCCGACACAGTAACGTTCTCACCATAGAAATTATTTATTATACAATAAACCTTACAGTCTATATTATACCAAATCTTTTGAATTTTTTCAACCTGTGTTTTTATAGTTTCGTAGGAAGCCTTGCCCGTTACGATGCTCACGTGTCTCACCACGTCGGTATCAATTTCATCATCGAGTAAAAAGTCAAGCTCTGCGTCGATGTCGTCAACCATTGAAGTGAGCATTCCGACTCCGTTTTCGAGCTGAGGAAAGCCCTCGTAGAAATCAACCGACGGCAACGGCTTTTTCGCCTTGATATAGAATTCGTCTGAAGGGAAAACCAGCCTTGTTCCGTGCTTTTCAAGGAATTCTTCTCCGATTTTCTCCACCGTTTCGATTACCTCAAGGCAATCCTCGGGGGTAAAGGGCTCAAGGGGATAAAGTCCCTTTCGGTACTTCGTAAGTCCTACGGGCACTACCGAAACGCTCTTGAGTGACGGAACAAGAGTTTCAAGGTCATAAAGACTTTTTTTGAGCATTTCGCCGTCATTGACGTTCTTGCAAAGCACAATTTGTGCGTTCAGGTCTATTCCACCCTCGGCAAGTATTTTCATCTGTTCCATAATCCTGCCTGCAAAACGGTTGTTGAGCATCATACAACGAAGCTCGGGGTCTGTAGCCTGAACCGATACGTTGACGGGTGAAATGTGCATTTTTATGAGTCTTTCAAGCTCGGAATCGGGCACGTTGGTAAGAGTCACGTAGTTTCCAAACAGAAATGCAAGACGGGTATCGTCGTCCTTGAAATATATACTTTCTCTCATTCCGTGAGGGTTTTGATCGATGAAGCAGAAAATGCACTTGTTACGGCAGGACTCCTGCTTATCCATAAGAAAGGTTTCAAATTCGAGTCCTATATCATCGTACTCGCCTTTTTTTATTCTGACCTCCCTCGTTTCAAGGGTAAGCGTGACTTCCTTCTCGCTGACGTAAAACTGATAGTCGAGCACGTCTCTTATAGGGTGAGAGTTGATTGCAATCAGCTTCTCGCCTGCTTTTATGCCCTTTTTATCAGCCAACGAGCCGTGAACTACCGACTTTATCTCTACCATAAAACCCTCCTTTTATCTGCTACAGTGAATTTTAGAAAAACAAAAAGAAATGCCATACCTGTGGGTATGGCACACTTCTTACGTTCTGATTAGTTCTGCTTAATGACTTCCTCGCCATTGTAAGAACCGCACTTTGAACAAACTCTGTGAGGAAGGTTGTACTCTCCACACTTAGGACACACTGAGAGTCCGGGAACCTTAAGCTTCCAAACACTTGAGCGTCTCTTATTCTGTCTCTGACTTGATACTTTTCTCTTCGGTACTGCCATCTTACTTGACACCTCCTCATTCTATATGTTAGATATAGTTTATACTTTTTTATTCCTCGTCAAAGAAATGCTCTAAGGCACTCCAACGAGGGTCCTTCTCAACACGCACACAGCCACAATCACCGAGATTGAGGTCGGCACCACACTTTGAGCATAAGCCCTTGCAGTCCTCGTGACACAGATGCGACATCGGAAGATTTAGAATTATGTTTTCTCTGACAAGCTCACTGAGATTTATGAACCCGTTTTCCGAGATGATATACTCGTCGTTGTCCATATTTTCAAGTGTCTCGGCTATCGGATACTTAAGATCGAGAACCAATTCGCCTTTAATTGGCTTGAGACATCTGGCGCAAGCTGTTTCATATTTTGCCGTCAGGCTTGCAGATAACTCTATATAGCCCGACATATTGACCACACTGCCTTCAATTCGGGGGGATTCAAGAAAGGTAACGTCAAAATCATCGTCAAGCACTACACTATCGTTGATTTTCAACTCTCTTGTCTCGCCTCGGAGCAAACCCGACACATCAAGCATAAAAGAATTATTAACAGTTTTTTCCATTAAAACCTCTTTCGTACGGTCGTCTCAGAGAAATCGCACTGTCTATTATACACACGGTTTCACTTTTTGTCAATATTTATTTTGATTTTTTATATATTTTTTTATTACTTGTTTCTTGCAGCTGCAATCTCTGCCTGCTTGATAGCATTTTCTCTTTCTGTGAATACTGCATTTGACTCGTCGTAATTCTTGAGCTTGGCATTGGTGAAAATTGTGTAACCAAAGCCGGATACCTCAAGACCCGAGAGCTTCTTCGACTTGAGATACGAAGTTGTATTGAAGTGAAGAGGAGCAACGGGACAAAGCTCAAGGAGCATTTCCTCTGCATCGTGAAGAAGAGCTACTCTTTCCTTGTTGTCAGAGGTGTTGAAAATCTTGTCGATGAGAGCGTTGTACTCTTCGTTATCAAAGCCTGTTACGTGAGTTGCAGTTCTGTCCTCACTTGTAATATCAATTGCTTCGCCACTGTATTCCTTGGCAAAAGGAGCAAGGAAGGAGAATGCATCGGTTGTAAGTCCCTGGTAGTCGATACCGATTACGTCGAAGTTGCCTGCGTAAAGCTTGGTTGTGTAGTTCTTACCACCACCACTGCCGAGCTTAACCTTAAATCCGAGCTCTTCCCAAACGCTCTTGGTGTACTCGGCAATTGCTACGTCAGCCTCGTCACGAAGAGTGTAAATCTCAAGGGTGTAAGAAGAAGGATTGATACCCGACTCCTTAATCAAAGCCTTTGCTTCCTCAAGGTCTGCATTTTCATCGATGATGTCCTTGCCAACCTTTCTGAAATCCTTTGAAGTCTTTCTGTCGTGTACTCCATAGGTTACAAGAGCAGTAGCAGGCTCTGCACCCATACCTGCGATTTCAGCAATCTCTTCTCTGTCAAGAGCTATGCTGAGTGCCTGTCTTACAAGCTGATTGTCGTAGGGTGCTTTGGTCGTATTGAAGAAATACGAATAGGTTGAAAGAAGCTTGGTGGTCTCCATCTTCTTCTTGTTTGCTTCGTAGGTTTCCTTATTAAAGTGGCTTATGTAGAAAATGTCGCCTTCCTTAAATCTCTCAATCTGAAGCTCTTCGTTAAGAGTGGTTTCCACTACTCTGTTATCAATTGCCTCTTCAAGAACGAAATTCTGAATCAATTTCCAAGGCTTAACAACCTTGTAAACTGCTGTGTCGCTTTCCTTTTCACGATTGTAAACTGCGTTTCTCTGGAAGGTAATCGCCTTTCCTGCGTCCATATTCTTAAGTGTGAAGGGACCGTTTGCGGCGAAGTTATCAAGAGATGAAGCCCACGTGTCCTCTCTTCCGTAAACGTTGTCCTCACGCTGTGCAACAAGCGCAGGGCTCGCAACAGCCTCAAGGAACAGGTCAAGGTCGAAAGGACCTTCAAACTCTACCTTGAGAAGCGAGTCGCTCTCTGCGTATACACCGAGGTCATCGGCTGTAACGTCACCTGCCTTGAACGCCTTAGCGTTCTTGATGCCGTAAAGAAGACAGGCTGCAGGGCTGGAGGTCGATGGTGAGAGAATTCTTCTCCATGCATATACGAAATCGTCTGCCTGAACGTATTTCTCATCGTCCCAAGATGTACCACCCTCTATTTCAAAATAGAGCCAGTACTCTCCTCTTTCTTCATCTATCTTAGTATACCAATCCTTTGCCATTCCCTTTTCAACCTTACCGTCCTCGTTGACAACGGTAAGACCTTCGTAAAGAAGACCTGTATTGAGCACGAGCTCTGCGTCATAAATCATAGGAACGGGGTCATACGACTTCATTTCCTTTGAAATAGAAACGGGAATGATTGCGCCCTTATCCTCTGTGTCTACTGCGCAACCGGAAAGGGTGGCAAGAAGCATCAGGGATACAAGTACGATGGATATTAATTTCTTCATAATTTTCCTCCTGAAAAGATAGTGTTAAATTGAACCTGATATAATTACGGTTCAAGCTCACATAATAATTCATAATGTATTGTATCACAATCCTTTGTTTTTTGCAATGATGATTTCAAATATTTTCTTAATTGCACAATACTTTTTTGGTTTTTTGCGCATTTTTACCAAACAACTTGTTAAAAATTTCTAATTCTGTTAAATTTCGATGAACAAAACGCCACGAAAATCACTATCATTGCAAGGGCGAAGGGAATATTATATAGAGAACGACACCCTCTGCTCGTTCAAAGAAAACACGGAAAGGAGTTCCTTCTATGGATTTTTCAACCGTACTGCCAATTCTTCTGGCACTCGGTCTCATCATACTTCCCGAGCTAAGAAACCAAAACAGCTGTAGCTGTCAGCCCTCGTGCAACACCGTGCGTTGTGACAAGGGATGTATACCCCCCACCTGCCCCGAAAGAGTGGGCTGTGAAAACGGTGGCTCGTGCATCACGACACGCTGTAACGAAGGTAACGTAGACCTGTGTGGAGTGAAATTCAAAAAATCTCCCGAGGAATACTGCCCCTGCAAGCTTCAGGAGCTTCAGGATCTGGCTGACAACGGTTATGAAAGCTGGAGATTAGACCCCGTAGCAGTTTCGGCACGATTTATGCAAAACTGCTTTATCGACGAATGCTTCAGAGGTTACCCCTCTTATCACGTCGCAAGCTGTCGCTGCTGTGATAAAGCATACGTTGTTCTCGGCGTAGGCTGCGCAGGAAAGATGATATTCGAGCTTTGCCAACCGGTAAAACAGGGCAACGGCGGTATATGGATCGTCAAGGGCTATGCCAAATACTGCAAATAACTGACATAATGTGGCTGTAATAACGATACCCTTCGTTTATTGCAGCCCTTATTTTTTGTTGACTTTTTTATATTTTTATGTTATTATATTATGAAATGTTATAGTTAACGGATATTTTTTGGAATATGGTTATAAAAAAATGATAATATTAGGTATAGACCCGGGTATTGCAACGGTGGGCTGGGGTGTTGTCAGTCTTGACAAGGGCGTTTTCCGTTACATAGACTGTGGAACGATTACTACCCCTTCGGGAATGAGAGTTGAAAAACGCTTGTTTTTAATTCACCTTGCACTCTCGGACATTATAAAGAGATATACACCCGACGAAATGTCGATTGAAGAATTATTCTTCAACAACAACCAAAAAACCGCGATTAACGTCGCGCAGGCAAGAGGCGTTATTCTGTTCACTGCCGAGGAAAACCGTTTACCGATCTTCGAATACACCCCACTACAGGTGAAGCAGGCTATGGTGGGCTACGGCAGAGCTGAAAAAAAACAGGTTATGGAAATGACGAGGGTGTTTTTACACCTCGATAAAATGCCAAAGCCCGACGATGCGGCAGACGCATTGGCACTCGCTATATGTCACGGTCATTCGAGAAGCAGTAAAATGAGAAACCTGACTTCCATAAAGTATTCTAAAAAAACGGGTGGTAACTGATTATGTATTACTATATTTCAGGCAAGCCTGAGCTGATTGGCAGAGGTCTTGCAGTAATAGAAAACAACGGTATCGGCTACGAGCTGACTGTCAGCGACAAGACTGCAGGACGTCTTCAGGGCGCACAGGAAAGCGTAAGGCTTTATACCTACCTTCACGTCAAGGAGGACGCTCACGAGCTCTACGGCTTCTACAGTATGGAGGAAAAAAAGCTGTTTGAGGCATTGATCTCCATTTCGGGAGTAGGTCCTAAGGCAGCTATGGCGATACTCTCGGCGCTATCCCCCGAGCAATTTACTATGGCAATTATTTCAGAGGACGCAAAGGCGATTTCGTCGGCTCAGGGAATCGGGCTGAGAACAGCTCAGAAAATAATTCTTGAATTAAAGGACAAGCTCTCACGCGACGACCTTGGAGCAATTCCTGCCAAGGCGACGGTAAACCCGACAAAATCCACTGCAGTTCAGGATGCTCTTCTCTCACTTGAAGCGCTTGGATATTCAAGAAGCGAGGCTATGAAGGCTATGAGCTTTGACGGCAGTGACACTATGACGACAGAAGAGCTTATCAGGCTTTCCCTCAAAAGACTTACAAAGCAATAAAGAGGTTAAAAGATGAAAAGAGATTATAATTTTGATGCCGAGGACAACGGCTTCGAGGATTACAGATTAATATCAACTGCAGAAACCGAAGAAGATACAGGCATAGGTGAAAACTCTCTTCGTCCCGAAACTCTTGAAGAATACATAGGGCAGGAAAAGGCAAAGGAAAGTCTCAGAATTTCAATTGAGGCTGCAAAGCTTCGTGAGGAGGCTCTCGACCACATATTGCTCTATGGCCCTCCCGGTCTCGGTAAGACTACACTTTCATCAATTATTGCAAACGAGATGGGAGTAAACCTGAGAATTACCTCAGGCCCTGCTATTGAAAAGCAAGGCGACCTTGCAGCTCTGCTTTCAAATTTAGGAAAGGGTGACGTTTTGTTCATAGACGAAATTCACCGTCTGAGCAGAAATATTGAGGAAATTCTTTATCCTGCAATGGAGGACTACGCCCTTGACATAATTATTGGAACGGGTCCTGCAGCAAGGAGTATCAGAATACCCCTTGAGCACTTTACACTTATAGGCGCAACCACGAGAGCAGGTCAGCTCTCTGCACCACTCAGAGACCGTTTCGGCGTTATTCACCGTCTTGAATTATATACCAACGAGGAGCTTTGTCAGATAGTTGAACGAAGTGCGGGAATTCTCGGTATAGAAACAACCCACGACGGTGCACTTGAAATAGCCAAGAGAAGCAGAGGTACACCGAGAATTGCCAACCGTCTCCTTAAACGTGTGCGTGACTGGGCACAGGTTAAGGGCAAAGGCGTTATCGACCAAAAAACTGCCGACGCTTCCCTGAATATGCTGGAAATTGATGCTCTGGGACTCGATAATACCGACAGAAGAATGCTGTTGTCTATTATCAAAAGCTTCAACGGTGGCCCTGTCGGACTTGAAACTCTGGCAGCGATTATCGGTGAGGAATCAGTAACTATAGAAGATGTGTACGAACCCTATCTTATGCAAATAGGCTTCCTTGCACGTACTCCCAGAGGAAGATGCGTAACCAAGGCGGCTTACGACCATTTAGGCTGTTCCTACACAAATAACGAGGACGCGCAGGTGTCCATTGATACCTGAGTGCCTTTTAAGAAAGGAACAAAATGGCAAAACCAAAGCAAAAAAAGCAATCGCTTAAGGTCACCCCTCTCGGTGGCATTGGTGAGGTAGGCAAGAATCTGACTGCTATTGAATACGGCGATGATATGATTATCATCGATTGCGGACTCGGCTTTCCCGACGACGACATGTTAGGAATAGACCTTGTTATCCCCGATATAACCTACCTTGAAAAGAACGTTGAAAAAATACGTGCTATCTTTTTAACGCACGGGCACGAAGACCACATCGGCGCAATCCCCTACGTGCTCAGAAGTATAAACGTACCAATCTATGCAACCCAGCTCACTCTCGGTATTCTCTCCCAGAAGCTTGAGGAGCACCACTTGGAAAGGGTTGCTCAGCTGAACTGCATAAAGCCCGGCTCGGTAATAAAAACGGGTGTCTTTTCACTCGAAGCTATCAGAGTAAATCATTCTATTGCCGACAGCGTGGCTTATGCAATATCGACCCCTATAGGAACGGTCATATTCAGTGGAGATTTCAAAATCGACATTACTCCCATAGACTCCGAAATGACCGACCTTACGAGATTTGGTGAGCTTGGCAAGAAGGGCGTTTTAGCCTTCTTCTGTGAGTCAACCAACTCGGAAAGACAAGGCTTTACACCCTCTGAAAGAATTGTCGGGGAAAGCCTTGACACCATATTTGCAAACACACAAAAAAGAATTACCATTGCAACGTTCTCGTCAAACGTACATCGTGTACAGCAAATAATTAACGCATGCGAAAAGTTTGGCAGAAAGATTGCAGTTTCGGGCAGAAGTATGATTAACGTCATAAACGCTGCTGTAAGTCTCGGTTATATGAGAATCCCCGAGGGTATGCTCATCGGACTTGAGGAAATGAAGCGCTACCGTCCCGAACAGCTTACCCTGATAACTACGGGCAGTCAGGGTGAACCAATGAGCGCCCTTTACAGAATGACCTTTTCCGAGCATGAAAAAAGCAAGGTGAATCTCGGAAGAGACGATTTGGTAGTAATTTCAGCAACCCCCATTCCGGGCAACGAAAAGCTCGTCAGCGCTATTATAAACGAGCTTTTACGCAAGGGCGTCGAGGTGGTCTATCACCAGGTTGCCGACGTTCACGTTTCGGGACACGCCTGTCAGGAGGAAATCAAGCTGTTGACGGCTCTCATCAAGCCTCGCTTCTTCATACCCATGCACGGCGAATTCAAGCATTTGACAAGTAATATTGCACTTGCCAGACAGGTTGGCATTCCCGAAGAAAATATGCTCATTCCCGAAACGGGAAAAACAATTGAAATCACTCAACGCTCAATATCTCTGGGTCAGAGTGTTCCGTCCGGCAAGGTTCTTGTGGACGGCTACGGAGTCGGCGACGTTGGAAGTGTAGTGCTGCGCGACAGAAAGCATCTTGCACAAGACGGTTTGATTGCAGTAGTTGTCGCAATTGACTTTGAAGGTGGCTACGTACTGTCGGGTCCCGACGTTGTATCACGTGGATTTGTCTACGTAAAGGAATCCGAGGAGCTGATGGACAGCATCAAGACTACTGCGATGGCATCTGTTGAGAGAGCGCTCGACTCGGGGTCTTGTGACTACAACTCTATAAAGTCATCTCTCAGAGACGATCTGTCAAAGCTTCTTTACAGCACTACCAAGCGCAAGCCGATGATACTGCCAATCATCATGGACGTATAAAAATACAATGGGGTTGCAAAGGCTCTGCTTTTACAACCCCAAGCAGAAAATCGCTTTGCGATTTTCAACCTTCCCTATTCCTTCTTCCTTCTTCCTTATTCCTTATTCACTATTACTTATATCTTGGAGGTATACTATGAAGCTTATATTCGCAATTGTAAATAACGACGACGGTCAGATTGTAGCTGCACAGCTTATTAAATCGGGCTTTCACATCACAAAAATGGCATCGACGGGTGGCTTTTTGAGAAAGGGCAACCACACATTTATTACAGCCGTTCAAGACGATGAAGTAGAAAAGGTTATTGAAATAATCAAAAACTACAGCCAAAAGAGAACCTATACTGCGCCTGCAGACATAGTTGCTGCTGCAAGCCTTGGAGGAAACGTAACGCCTATTCAGGTAACAATGGGTGGCGCAACTATATTCGTTACCAACATAGAAAGATTTGAGAGAATATAAATGAGCTTTATTTTGGGCAACGAGGCAGTCCTTTCTGATTTTCGCGACGGAAAGAAGAACGGTCGTCTGAGCCACGCTTACATAATTGAAGGCGCAATGGGAAGTGGCAGACTTACCCTTGCAAGAGCAATCTCAGCTACTCTTGTGTGTCAACAGGAGAAGCCGTGCTATTCCTGCCCTGCCTGTCTCAAGATTATGTCGGGCATACATCAGGACATAAAAGAGGTTGGATGTGAGGAAGGCTCGAATGTAATCAAAATTGAGGCTGTAAGAGAGATAATTTCTCAAGCGTATATAAAGCCTGCAGAATGTGATAAGAAAATTTTTATTATAAAAAACGCTCAGCAAATGGGAGCTGCAGCTCAGAATGCGCTTCTCCAGATTTTTGAAGAGCCCCCGAAAAACGTGATTTTCTTTTTACTTGTCACAAATAGAAACCTTCTGCTTTCAACCCTCAAATCACGTGCAATTACACTAAAAACCGAAAAATTCTCCGACGAATTTATAAAAGATGAGCTTTCACGTCGCATTACGGAAAACACCGAGCTGTTGGACGAAGCCGTTTTAATTGCCGACGGAGCTCTGGGCAGAGCGCTCTCCTTTATGGAAAACGAAGAAAACCGTCGTGCTATAGCTCTTGTAAAGAACTACTTCAAGGCACTTGAAGAAAGGGCAACCTATGCTACCCTATCCTCAATTTTGACCACAGGGGTGGCAAACGATAAGAATTATCTGTTTTCGGTAATGAATTGCTTTTCTATTGCAATAAGAGACATTCTCACCTTCTCTTCGGGCTACAACGGAAGAGCTATGTTCTTCGTTGACAACGAGCTCGTCAGAGTGCTCGCCGACAGACTTGACACCAAAAAACTATTGTCTGCCCACGACACTATATGCAGAATAACAAAGGACGTCGGAAAGATAAACGTTCCTTTGGCGCTTGCCGGCGTCAGTATGTCTTTATCCGATGATTTTTCTTAATTAAAAAGGACATAAACTAATGGAAAACACTAAATTAACACCAGAAAAAGAAATAACAGAAAGCTACGAGGTAATAGGTGTTCGCTTCAAGGAAGTGGGCAAAATATACTATTTCTCTCCCAAAGGGCTTGCCTTTTCGGTAGGTGACAACGCAATCGTTGAAACTTCGCGTGGTGTAGAATACGGAAAGGTACTCGTAGCCAATAAAATTGTTCCTGAATCCGAGGTGGTTTTGCCACTTAAAAACGTGATACGCAAGGCAACTGACGACGACACGAGAAGAGTCAGGGAAAACGAAGAGGTCGCTGAAAAAGCGAAGGCTACCTTCAAGGAAAAGTGTGAAAAGCACAAGCTTGATATGGACCTCGTGGATGCCGAAATGACCTTTGATAATTCAAAGCTGTTATTCTACTTTACCTCGGAAGGACGAGTTGATTTCAGAGAATTCGTAAAGGACCTGGCATCTGTTTTCAAAACGAGAATCGAGCTCAGACAAATCGGTGTCAGAGACGAAGCAAAACAGCTTGGTGGTCTTGGAATTTGTGGCAGAGAGTTTTGCTGTCACTCCTTCCTCTCGGACTTTGACCAGGTATCAATAAAGATGGCGAAGGACCAGTCGCTGAGTCTTAACTCAGCAAAAATATCGGGTACCTGTGGCAGACTTATGTGCTGTCTCAGATACGAAAACGAGGTCTACGAGGAAGCGCTCAAGAAAACTCCCCGTACAGGCTCGGTTGTCAGCACTCCGTCGGGTAAAGGAGTTGTAGTTGACTCCAATCCCCTTGCAGGCATTATCAAGGTCAGACTTGACTCAAACAAGGATGCTGCCCCCATTCAATTTATTAGCGAGCAGGTAAAGGTGCTGTCGGCGAAAAAGCCCTCTCCCGAGGAAGAAATAACGGAAGAGGATATTATTCAGGAATAAATTTTTGAAAAAATAAAAAAATTTTTCAAAAATCTATTTATATTATTAAATTAATATGTTACAATAGTAAAAAACTGAGAAATGGAGGTAACTGAAATGGCTTACAAAATCACAGACGAGTGCATCAACTGTGGCGCTTGCATCGGCGAGTGTCCCGTTGAATGTATCAGCGAGGCTGACGGAAAGGCTGTTATTGACGCAGACCAGTGCATCGATTGCGGTACTTGCGCAGGCGTTTGCCCTGTTGAAGCTCCTCAGGCTGAATAATCAACAAGACGGAGCTATATATAGCTTCTCTGGGGTGCCGCCTTTGCGACACCCCCATTTTGATTATATTTCTTAAAATTCATATATAAAGAGGAAAAAAATGTACAAACCCGAAAATATCAGGAACTTTTCAATAATCGCGCATATTGACCACGGCAAGAGCACACTTGCCGACCGTCTGCTTGAGGCGACGGGCACGGTCAGTCAACGTGAGATGGAGGAGCAGCTGCTCGACAATATGGAGCTCGAGCGTGAGCGTGGCATAACAATAAAAGCACGTGCTGTAAAGCTGGAATATCACGCAGATGACGGCGAAACCTACTATCTCAACCTGATTGACACCCCGGGTCACGTTGACTTTAACTACGAGGTATCTCGCTCGCTGTCAGCGTGTGAGGGCGCTTTGCTGGTTGTTGACGCTTCACAGGGTATCGAGGCACAAACACTTGCCAACACCTATCTTGCCCTTGACAACGACTTGGAAATCCTTCCTGTTATAAATAAAATTGACCTTCCCTCTGCACAGCCCGACAAGGTGAAAAAAGAAATTGAGGACGTCATTGGAATTCCGGCCGAGGACGCTCCCTGCATTTCTGCAAAAACAGGACTTAACATAGATGACGTATTAAAAGCCGTTGTCAACAACATTCCTGCCCCGAAGACAGATGCTCAAAAGCCTCTCAAGGCACTCATATTCGACGCAGTATACGATGCGTACCGAGGAGTAATAGTATACGTTCGCATCTTCGAAGGTCAGCTTCGTGCAGGCGATAGAATAAGAATGTTCAACACAGGAGCAGAATTTGACGTAGTTGAGGTAGGTCACCTGAGACCCTTTGGAATGGAAAGCAGAGACTGCGTTATGTCAGGCGAGGTTGCCTACATTACTGCAAGCATAAAATCTCTTTCAGAAACCAACGTCGGCGACACGGTAACGCTTGCCGAAAACCCAACCGAAGAAGCTTTTCCGGGCTACAAAAAAGCTCTGCCAATGGTATACAGTGGAATTTATCCTGCAGACGGAGCAAAATACGGAGATTTAAGAGACGCACTCGAAAAGCTTCAGCTCAATGACGCCGCCCTCATATTTGAGGCAGAAAGCTCAATTGCTCTGGGCTTTGGCTTCAGATGTGGATTCCTCGGATTACTTCACATGGAAGTAATTCAGGACAGACTTGAAAGAGAATTCAATCTTGACCTTATCACAACGGCGCCCGGCGTTATCTATAAAATAAAAATGAAGAACGGGGAAATCAAGTATATTGACAATCCCCAGAACTTCCCGACGGGCGACGAGGCAGAGGAAACCTGCGAGCCCATCGTAAAGGCAACAATCCTTACTCCTGTAGATTACGTAGGAACTATTATGGAGCTTTGCCAGGAAAGACGAGGCGTTTTCAAGGATATGAAATATATCACCTCAGACCGTGCAGAGCTTCACTATTCGCTCCCACTCAACGAAATTATATACGACTTCTTTGATGCCCTCAAATCAAGAACCAAGGGATATGCATCTCTCGATTACGAGCTTGCAGGCTATGAAAAAGCAAGCCTCGTAAAGCTTGATATTCTGCTCAACGGAAGTATGGTTGACGCTCTTTCGTTTATCGTACACTCCGAAAAAGCATACGGCAGAGCAAGAAAAATCGTTGAGAAGCTCAAGGAAAATATTCCACGTCAGCTCTTTGAAATACCCGTTCAGGCTGCAATCGGTGGCAAGGTTATCGCAAGAGAAACCGTCAGAGCTATGAGAAAGGACGTCCTTGCGAAATGTTACGGTGGTGACATCACCCGTAAAAAGAAGCTCCTTGAAAAACAAAAAGAAGGTAAAAAGAAGATGCGTTCTCTCGGTACTGTTGAAGTTCCTCAGGAGGCGTTTATGGCAGTACTTAAATTCGATGAGTAAAGGGCTTTACGTTCACTTCCCTTTTTGCGAGAAAAAGTGCAACTATTGTGATTTTTACTCTGTTGCCGGCCTTTCTCAAAAAGGTGACTACGTCCATGCACTTTGCCGTGAGCTGTCCTCTTACGGGAGAGAATCAATAGACACCGTCTATTTTGGAGGTGGAACTCCCTCTCTTATGACACCCGACGAGCTTGAAAAAATTATGGCTTGCATAAAAGTTTCCTTTGATTTAGACAAAAATGCCGAAATCACACTCGAAGCCAACCCAAGCTCAATTGATGACAAGCTGTCGGCGTTTCACGAAATCGGAATTAACCGTCTCAGTCTCGGTGTTCAAAGCTTTAATGATAACGAGCTGTCAATGCTCGGCAGAGCCCACTCGTCAAACGACGCAATAAGCACTATAGAAAAGGCGAAAAAAGCAGGCTTTGACAACCTCTCCCTCGACCTGATGTTCGCCATACCCAAGCAAACCGTAAATAGCTTTGAGAAAACCCTCGACGTCGCAACTTCACTCAGCGTTGAGCATATCTCGGTATATGCGCTCGGCATAGAAGAAAAGACGGTGTTCGGAATAAAGCAAAAGCGTGGCGAAAACCTCTTTCTGCCAAACGAGGACGAGGAGGCAGAAATGTACCTCTTGGCTTGTGATAAGCTTGGCAAAGCAGGCTACGAGCATTATGAAATATCAAACTTTACCAAAACGCGCCCTTCAAGGCATAATTTGAAATATTGGCAAAGCGAGGAATATATAGGAATCGGAGCTTCTGCACATTCATATTATAAGGGCGAGCGCTATTCAACTCCGTCGAGCGTAAAGCTCTTTTTGGAAGGCTCTCAAAAAGAGGATTGCTATAAAAACACTGCGCTTGACAGAGCCGAGGAATTTATTTTTCTCTCATTGAGACTGAAAGACGGACTAAACCTCAGAAGGCTGGAAAACGAGCACAGCGTAAAGCTGACCACTGCCTTCCACGAGCTCATACCACAGCTTGTAAATCAAGGTCTTTGCAATTACAGCAGCGAGAAAATCTCACTCACCGAAAAAGGTTTTTTCGTATCAAACACAATAATTGTGAAAATTCTTGATTCTTTGCAAATTTTCTCTTGACAATTCCCTTTTTTTATGATATTATATGTCAGTACCGAAGAGGTACGTGACTCGGCCTGTTGGTCAAGCGGCTAAGACGCCACCCTCTCAAGGTGGAATCATGGGTTCGATTCCCGTACGGGTCACCAAACAAAAAACAGATACGCAAGTATCTGTTTTTTTGTTATGAAGCTCTTATAGAGTGATATCAATAATAACGTGCTGATTTTATTCTCCAGCCCGAGTCTGTGTGCTCAAGCTCGTAGGTGTAAATAATTTCTCTGCCATAAGTATCTTCCTGTATATCTTTATATATTGCTTGAATAACGGCGTAATCATCTTTTTGCTCTATAATATTACATTCATATTCCGTTGACATAGGGCGTCCCATACCTCCGGGAAGCACATAGGTTGCTCCGTCAACGTCAATTACATGACCTTTTATATCATTTATGCGAGTATTAAGCAAATCGGAGCAATATATGCTTTTGCAAAATTCTTCCCAATCAGCCCACGTGTCGAGGTCAGGGTCGGTAATTCTGAAAAACATATGAGTATCTTTAAGAACATATTCTTCTTGATTATAACTAATCATATCCGAAGCATAACGTGAATAGTTGGTAAACGTATAATCAAGGTCGACAAGCGCCCTTGCCTCATCAAGACTCAACTCAACCTCTTTTTGCGAACTGTTGCAAGCGCACAAAAGTACACAAGCCACTAAAAGCATCAAAATAATCCTTTTCATCTTTTACTCCTTTTAAGCGATTTTCAATTATATTATAACTAAATATTACATTCATGTCAAGTTTATTAATCGAACTGTTAAAATAGTATTGCAAAACAAAAAACTTTATGATAAACTATTGCTGAGGTGATTATAAACTATGAAACACGTATTGCTTGACAAAAAAAGAAACTATTATAAAGCCAATATGCATTGTCACACAACACTTTCAGATGGCACTCTTACGCCGGAAGAAATCAAGCAAGCGTACATGGAAAATGGCTACTCAATTATTGCCTTTACCGACCACGAGCATATTATAGACAATTCTCATCTGAGTGATGAAAGCTTCCTGGCAATTACTTCTACCGAGATTGCAATAAAAGAAAACCCACTTCAATCAACCTTAAAAAACACAAAAATGAAAGCTTGTCATCTCAATCTGTATTCACCCGAGCCCCACAACGACGTAACACCATGCTACTCAACCCTTTACGACAAATACATCAAGGACGAAACCAAGGCTCGTATAAAATTTGACAAGGAATTCAAAAGAGTATATTCTGCCAGAGGTATAAATAAAATAATCAGAGAAGCAAACAAAAAAGGCTTCCTCGTAACATACAATCACCCCAATTGGTCGCTGGAAAACGCAACCGATTACCTCAAGCTTGACGGATTGTGGGGAATGGAGATTTTCAACTATTCCTGCGTATATTCGGGTCACTATGACGACGAGCACATATTCGATGAAATGCTAAGAAGTGGCAAGAAGGTAATGTGCGTATGTGCCGACGACAACCACAACGTCAAGAGTGATTCGTTTGGTGGTTTTATATACGTCAATTGCGACAGCCTTGATTACGAAACGGTATTTTCAGCGCTCAAAAACGGTTATTTCTATGCTTCAACGGGAGTTAAGGTAACCAGCCTTGAGCTTGAGGGCGACGTTGTACGCTTTGAATGTTCTCCATCGAGCAGGGTTGTTCTTTCAACCGAGGGCAGACGCTGTGACTGCATCAGAGCTGAAGGAAACGAGATAACCTCAGGTGAGTTCAAGCTCCGAAGCGATGACGGATATTTCAGACTGCGCTTTGAAAACAAAGACGGAACGAGAGCTTACACTCAAGCGTATGACCTTTGCGACTACGAATAGCAATATTTTTCAAATTAAAGTCAATTAATAAATAGACACAATCAAAAAAATTATATATAATATAAATGTAATTCTTTTTGAAAGGTGAAAAATATGAAATTATCTGTACTTGCCAATCTCTACGGCTCAAAAACACTCGACGAAACGCTGTCAATAATCTCCTCGCTCGGTGTAAAATCGGTTGAAATCGGAGCAGGAGGATATCCGAGAAAAGAGCATTGCAATCCCGAGACTCTGCTCGCAAATGAAAAAGAGTATCAAGCCTTTATCGACACCTTCAAGAAATATGACACCGAAGTTTGCGCTCTTGCATGTCACGGAAATCCGTTACACCCGAACAAAAAAATTGCAAAGAGCTTTGATACAGATTTCAAAAACGCAATTCTTCTTGCTGAAAAAATGGGAGTTGATACGATTGTCGGATTTTCGGGTTGCCCCGGAGACAGTGAGGGCTCGGAGTATCCTAATTGGGTTACTTGTCCTTGGCCCGACGATTTTCTCACAATTCTCAATTGGCAATGGAACGAAAAGCTTGTGCCCTATTGGTGTGAAATGGCAGGCTTTGCCCTTCAGCACAAGGTAACGCACATAGCATTTGAAATGCACCCCGGCTTTTGCGTTTACAACCCTGAAACACTTTTGAAGCTACGCAATGCAGTTGCCGAAAAATGTGGAACTGAAATCGGAAACGTTATAGGCGCTAACCTTGACCCTTCACATCTTTTGTGGCAGGGAATTAATCCTATACAAGCAATCAGAGCGCTTGAAGGTTGTATCTACCACGTACACGCAAAGGACACCAAAATAGATGAATTCAACACCTCTGTAAACGGAGTGCTTGACAACAAGCCCTACTCCGACGAGCTGCACCGTTCGTGGATATTCCGTACGGTTGGATACGGAAACGATGCAAGCTTCTGGAAGGATTTCGTATCAAATCTGCGTCTTTGTGGATACGATAAGGTTTTATCAATCGAGCACGAAGACAGTATTATGACGATTGACGAAGGGCTTGCAAAGGCTGTTGAATTTTTGAAAAATATATGTATTTATGAAGAAAAACCCAACACTATCAGCTGGGCATAGGAGGAAAAAAATGAAACTTGAAGAAATTGACAAGAATTTTAAGTTGAACTCAGACATTGACAGAGAGGACCTCGTTTTAATCAACGCTCTTACACCACCGTTTAAGATTTACGGAGTAAAGCACCTTGACGGTCAATATCGCCGTATGCCGAATGACGTGGCAGAAAGTGTCAGCAAGAACGTGCACGCTCTCCATTTGCATACCTCAGGCGGCAGACTGCGTTTCAGAACAAACAGTCCGTATATTGCAATAAAGGCTGTAATGCCTCAGATGTATCTCTACGGTCACTTTGCAATGGAAGGCTCGTCAGGCTTTGACCTTTATATCGACGGAGTGTATTCGAGAAGCTTTATACCCCCCGTTAAGGCTGTGGGTGGATATGAGAGTATCATTGATATTCAGCACGACGGAAGCGTTCACGATATTATGATAGGCTTCCCCCTCTACAGTCAGGTTTCTGAGCTTTACATAGGTCTCAAGGAAAACTGTGAAATACTTGAGCCAAAGCCCTACACCTACGAAAAGCCCGTAGTTTACTACGGTTCGTCTATTACTCAAGGTGGTTGTGCCTCAAGACCGTCGAGAGCGTATCCCAATATTCTCTCAAACAGACTCGATTGTGACTTTATCAATCTTGGTTTTTCGGGCTCTGCAAAGGGCGAAGATGAAATGGCAAGATACATTTCAGAGCTTGATATGTCGGTATTTGTTTATGACTACGAAGCGAATGCGCCAAATCTGGAGCATCTTGAAAAAACGCACGAGCGCTTTTTCAAAATCATTCGTGAAAAGCAACCCGATTTACCCATCATTATTATGCCCTGCCCAAGATTCAAACCATATTGGGAATTGCACAATATGGTCAAAAAGACCTACGAAAACGCAGTTAAAAACGGTGACAAAAACGTTTACTTTATTGAGTTGGAGGAGCTTCTTCGCCTTTGTGGAAGCGAGGGTACGGTTGACGGATCTCACCCGACCGATTTCGGATTCGAATCAATGGCGCGCGCTGTTGAGCCTGTATTGAAAAAAATATTGAAATAAAGAAGGGGATGTAAAAAAAGGTTAGACCACATAAAACAATGAAAACATATGTAAAATAAGGATAAAATTTGTTATGCTTAT
>JAZNRH010000075.1:0-7156 GCA_045590615.1 Eubacteriales bacterium | reverse complement strand
ATGCTCCAGGAGGCTGTGGACTCCCTTATCGATAACGGCAGAAGAGGCAAGCCCGTTACAGGCCCCTCCAGCCGTCCTCTTAAGAGCCTTTCCGAGATGCTTCGCGGTAAGCAGGGACGCTTCCGTCAGAACCTTCTCGGTAAGCGTGTTGACTATTCCGGACGTTCGGTTATCGTCGTAGGACCGAGCCTCAAGATCTATCAGTGCGGTCTTCCTAAGGAAATGGCACTTGAGCTCTTCAAGCCCTTCGTTATGAAGCGCCTTGTTGAAACACAGAAGGCGACGAATATCAAGGACGCAAAGAGAAAGGTAGATAAGGTAAATCCCGAGGTTTGGGACGCACTCGAAAACGTTATCAAGGAGCATCCCGTGCTTCTTAACCGTGCGCCTACACTTCACAGACTTTCTATTCAGGCGTTTGAGCCTGTACTCGTAGAAGGACGTGCTATCAAGCTTCACCCTCTCGTTTGCTCCGCGTTCAACGCTGACTTTGACGGAGACCAGATGCCCGTTCACGTTCCCCTTTCAAGTGAGGCTCAGGCAGAAGCAAGATTTTTGATGCTTTCTGCAAATAACCTTCTCAAGCCTGCAAACGGACGTGCTGTTGCAGTACCTACGCAGGACATGGTGCTCGGTTCTTACTACCTCACCTACGAAAAGAGTGGTGAAAAGGGAGAGGGCAACGTATACCGTGACTTCAACGAAGCTAATATGGCTTATGAAAACGGCTTGCTCGGTCTCCACGCTCCCATTAAAATCCGTGCTGAGCGTGAGTTCAACGGCGAGAAGGTAACCGGACTTGTTTCATGTACGCTCGGTAGATTTATTTTCAACAGCGTTATCCCTCAGAACCTTCATTTCGTAGAGAGAAATACTCTTGAGGACGCATTCGTTCTCGAGGTTAATCACGTGGTTAAGAAGGACGACCTTGGAAATATTATCGACGCATCAATCAAGTATTGTGGAATAGCCAGAACCTCACAGCTTCTTGATGATATCAAGGCTATGGGCTTCAAGTATTCAACAAAGGGTGCTATTACGATTTCCGTTTCGGATATGACTATTCCTCCTGCAAAGAAGGATATCCTCAAGGAAGCAGACGAAAAGGTTGATTACATCACTAAGATGTATCGCAAGGGTCTTGCTACCGACGAGGAAAGAAGAAGCGCAGTTATCAAAACGTGGGAGGTTGCTACCAACGACGTTGCCAAGGCGCTTCAGAACAATCTTGATAAGTTCAACCCCATATTTATGATGGCTGACTCGGGTGCGAGAGGTTCAATCAAACAGATCAGACAGCTTGCAGGTATGAGAGGTCTTATGGCGACAGCCTCCGGACGTACTCTTGAAATTCCGATTAAGGCAAATTTCCGTGAAGGTTTGACAATACTCGAATACTTCACAGCTGCAAGAGGTGCTCGTAAGGGTCTTGCCGATACAGCTCTTCGTACTGCTGACTCGGGTTACCTTACAAGAAGACTTGTAGACGTAGCTCAGCAGGTAATCATTAGACAGGTAGACTGTGGTGATACCAGAGGTGCTTATATCACCGAAATCAGAGAAGGCAACGAGCTTATTGAATCACTCAAGGTAAGAATAGTAGGCAGATATATTATCGGTGACTTCACCGATAGCAACGGCAATATCATTGCACGTGACGGCGACCTCATTTCAGAGGAGCAGTCAATTGCAATTGAAAACGCCGTAAATGCAATGAGCGAGGAAGAGAAGAAGGAATTCAAGGGAGTTCACATTCGTTCAATACTCAACTGCCGTTCAAAGCATGGTATCTGTGCACATTGCTACGGTGCAGACATGGCATCGGGCAAGCCCGTTAACATCGGTGAGGCTGTTGGTATTCTTGCCGCACAGTCAATCGGTGAGCCCGGTACTCAGCTTACGATGAGAACCTTCCATACAGGTGGTATCGCCGGAGGCGATATTACACAGGGTCTTCCCAGAGTTGAAGAGCTCTTTGAAGCACGCCGTCCCAAGAAGACTGCAATTATTGCAGAAATCGACGGTAAGGTTATCATTGATAACACTAAGAAGAACAGATTGATTATCAGAAACGACGTTACGGGTGAAGAGAAATCATATCCCGTTGCAATGAGTGCGAGAATACTTGCCGAGGACGGAGATTACGTAGTACACGGTCAGAGACTTACCGAGGGTACGCTCTTCCCGACCGACGTAGCAAGAATTCAGGGTCTCGATGCAGTTTACAGCTATATCATTCGTGAAGTACAGAAGGTTTACTGCTTACAGAGCGTTGATATCAGCGATAAGCACATTGAGGTTATTGCGCGTCAGATGACCAGAAGAGCAAAGGTTGACGACGCAGGTGATACTAACCTTATCGCAGGCTCACTTACCGACGTTTCCGAAATCATTACTGCAAACGAGGAGATTGAAAAGAGAATAGCAGAGGGCGAAAAGACTCTTCGCTGTGCAGAGTATACTCCTGTACTTCAGGGTATCACCAAGGCATCTCTTTCAACAGAGTCCTTCCTTTCTGCAGCATCCTTCCAGGAGACCACCAAGGTTCTTACAGAGGCTGCTATTCAGGGTAAGGTTGACCCACTTCTCGGCTTGAAGGAAAACGTTATTATCGGTAAGCTCATTCCTGCAGGTACGGGACTTGATATCTACAGAGATATAGAGGTTCAGTCAAACGAAGTGGCTCAGAGTGTAGTTGCGTCTGAACAAATTTAACAACGATAACGTACAATTGCATAAGTTTTTTGTACAAAACGCAGAATTTTAATTAAATTTTATATTTTGATTGACTTTGAAAATGCAATAATGTAAAATATATTAGTAATTCTATGCAATTATGCGTACAATTCAGTTAGAAATATCAATTCTCGCAGAGGGAATGCTCTGCGAGAGTTGGTGTGTCTATAAATATTCTGTTATAAGGAGGAAAAAGAATGCCGACATTTAACCAGCTTGTTAGACATGGTCGTGAACAGGTTTCCTACAAGTCTAAGTCTCCTGCACTTCAGGTGGGCGTAAATACACTTAAGAAAGAAACTACAAATGTTCCTTCACCTCAAAAGCGTGGCGTGTGCACAAAGGTTACAACCAAGACACCTAAGAAGCCTAACTCAGCTCTTCGTAAGATTGCCAGAGTAAGACTTACAAACGGTCAGGAAGTTACAGCGTATATTCCCGGTATTGGTCATAACATTCAGGAGCACTCAGTCGTTATGATCAGAGGCGGAAGAGTTAAGGACCTTCCCGGTGTACGTTACCATATTATTCGTGGTACGCTCGATACACAGGGTGTTGCTAACAGAAATCAGTCACGCTCTAAGTACGGAGCAAAGAAAGCAAAAGCAGCTAAGAAGTAATCTGTTTTTTTGCATGACCTGACACAGAAAACTAAAACAGCTTGTGCTTGAAAGATAAACGGCATGATTTTTCATAATATACATGAAGTTTGCTCAAGCACTTACGGGACAGAAAACTGTTCCGAGTACCGCTGATATCATTTTATGAAGGAGGGAAGTTCAGTGCCAAGAAGAGGTCAAATTTCAAAAAGAGACGTATTGCCGGATCCTATGTATGGTTCAAAGCTTGTAACAAAGCTTATCAATAACATTATGCTGGACGGCAAGAAGGGTATTGCACAGGGTATCGTTTACGATGCATTCGAAATCGTGCAAGCCAAGACGGGAGAGAATCCTCTCGAATCATTCCAGAAGGCCCTTGAGAACATTATGCCCACACTTGAGGTTAAGGCTCGTCGTGTAGGTGGTTCAACTTATCAGGTGCCCATGGAGGTTAGACCTGAGAGAAGACAGACACTCGGACTCAGATGGCTCATCACTTATTCAAGAGCCAGAGGAGAAAGAACAATGGCTGAGAGACTCGCAGGCGAAATTATGGATGCTATCAACAATACAGGTAGCGCTGTGAAGAAGAAGGAAGACACACACAAGATGGCAGAAGCCAACAAGGCTTTCTCTCATTTCAAGTGGTAATTTCCGTTTCATAAATAAAAATCACAGAAGTCGGAAATTATTAAAAATATTGAAAGGAGAAATAAAATGCCAAGAGATTGTTCACTACAGAAAACAAGAAATATCGGTATCATGGCTCATATCGACGCAGGAAAGACAACGACAACAGAGCGTATTCTTTTCTATACCGGTAAAACTCATAAAATCGGTGAAACTCACGAAGGTTCTGCAACGATGGACTGGATGGAGCAGGAGCAGGAGCGTGGTATTACTATCACATCTGCTGCTACAACTTGTTATTGGGCTCATTCAGACTTCCATACAGACCAAAAGAGCGTTGAGGCTAACAAGCACCGTATAAATATCATCGACACTCCCGGTCACGTTGACTTCACTGTTGAGGTTGAGCGTTCACTCAGAGTACTTGACGGCTCAGTTACAGTATTCTGTGCAAAGGGAGGCGTTGAGCCTCAGTCTGAAACCGTATGGCGTCAGGCTGACAAGTATCAGGTTCCCCGTATGGCTTATGTAAATAAGATGGATATTATGGGTGCTAACTTCTACAGAGTTGTAGGAATGATGCACGACCGTCTTAAGACAAACGCTGTTCCGATTCAGCTTCCTATCGGTGCTGAGTCAGAATTCAAAGGTATTATCGACCTCTTTAAGATGAAGGCGTATATCTATACAAACGACCTTGGTACAGATATTCTCGAAGAGGATATCCCTGCAGATATGATTGACAAGGCTCAGGAATATCACGATAACCTTGTTGAAAAGATTGCAGAAACAGACGATGACCTTATGATGAAGTTCCTTGAAGGCGAGGAGTTAACTATTCCCGAACTCAAGGCTGCTCTTAGAAGGGCTACTATTGCAAACAAGATTGTTCCTGTTTGCTGTGGTACTTCATATAAGAACAAGGGCGTACAGAAGCTCCTTGACGCAGTTATCGAATATATGCCTTCTCCTCTCGACATTCCTCACATCAAGGGTGTTGACCAGAGAACAGGCGAGGATGATGAAAGACCTACCGACGACGATGCACCTTTTGCAGCTCTTGCATTCAAGATTGCAACAGACCCATTCGTAGGAAAGCTTTGCTTCATTCGTGTATATTCAGGTAAGGTTACAGCAGGCGAAACAGTTTATAACGCTACTAAGCAGTCGCGTGAAAGACTTGGCCGTATAGTTCAGATGCACTCAAACAACAGAATTGATATCAACGAGCTTTATGCCGGTGATATTGCAGCCGTTGTTGGTGTTAAGAACACAACTACAGGTGATACGCTTTGCGCAGAAGACCATCCTATCATTCTCGAATCTATGGAGTTCCCGGAACCCGTTATTCGAGTAGCAATCGAGCCCAAGACAAAGGCAGGACAGGAAAAGATGGGTATCGCTCTTCAGAAGCTTGCTGAAGAAGACCCAACGTTCCGTTGCTATACAGACGAGGAAACAGGACAGACGATTATCGCCGGAATGGGCGAATTGCACCTTGAAATTATCGTTGACAGACTTTTGCGTGAGTTCCACGTAGAAGCTGACGTAGGTAAGCCTCAGGTTGCATACAAGGAGACTATTCGTAAGTCTGCCGACGTTGACCACAAGTATGCTCGTCAGTCAGGTGGTAAGGGTCAGTACGGTCACGTTAAGATGATCATTGAACCTAACGAGCCCGGTAAGGGATATGAGTTCATCAACAAGGTTGTTGGTGGTAACATTCCTAAGGAATATATTCCTGCAGTAGATGCAGGTGTACAGGGTGCTATGACATCAGGTGTTATTGCAGGCTACAACGTAGTAGACGTTAAGATAACACTTTACGATGGTTCATATCACGAAGTAGACTCTTCAGAAATGGCGTTCAAGATTGCCGCTTCAATGGCATTCAAGGAAGGTATGAGAAAGGCAGACCCCGTTCTCACCGAGCCTATCATGAAGGTCGTAGTAGTAGTGCCCGACGACTATATGGGAGACGTTATTGGTGACATTAACTCTCGCCGTGGTCAGATTCAGGGTATGGAGCAGGTAGGACAGGGCGTTCAGGAAATCAACGCATTCGTTCCTCTTGCATGTATGTTTGGTTATGCAACCGACCTTCGTTCAAAGACACAGGGTCGTGGTCAGTATACAATGGAACCAAGTCACTACCAGGAAGTTCCTAAGAGCATCCAGGAAGAGATAGTTGCAGGCAAAGCAAAGGCATAAAAATTAAAAACAAAAAAACTTTATAAAATTTGGAGGAAATTACAATGGCAAAGGCAAAATTCGAAAGAACAAAACCCCACGTTAACATTGGTACAATCGGTCACGTTGACCACGGTAAGACAACTCTTACTGCAGCAATCACAAAATATCTTTCTCTCGGTAACGACAAGAACGAGGCTATGGCTTACGAGCAGATCGACAACGCTCCCGAAGAAAGAGCACGTGGTATCACGATTAACACAAGACACGTTGAGTATGAGACAACTAACAGACACTATGCACACGTTGACTGCCCCGGCCACGCTGACTACGTAAAGAACATGATTACTGGTGCAGCTCAGATGGACGGTGGTATCCTCGTTGTTGCTGGTACAGACGGTCCCATGCAGCAGACTCGTGAGCACATCCTTCTTGCTCGTCAGGTTGGCGTTCCTGCTCTCGTAGTATTCGTTAACAAGTGCGATATGGTTGACGACGAAGAGCTTCTTGAGCTCGTTGAAATGGAAATCAGAGGACTTCTTGATGAGTACGACTTCCCCGGAGATGACATCCCCGTAGTTCGTGGTTCAGCAAGAGAGGCTCTCCTTTCTGATTCTACAAATCCTGAAGATGCAGTTTATGCACCTATCAAGGAGCTTATGGATGCAGTTGACTCATACATTCCTACTCCTGACAGAAAGTCTGACCTCGCATTCCTTATGCCTGTTGAGGACGTATTCTCAATCTCAGGCCGTGGTACAGTTGCTACTGGTAGAGTAGAGCGTGGTACTATCAACATGAACGACGAAGTTGAACTTGTTGGTCTTTCAGACGAAAGCAGAAAGACAGTTGTTACAGGTATCGAAATGTTCCATAAGCTCATGGACAACGCAGAAGCTGGTGACAACGTTGGTCTTCTTCTCCGTGGTATCCAGAAGAACGAGATTGAAAGAGGACAGGTTCTTGCTAAGCCCGGTTCAATCAATCCTCACACTTCA
>JAZNRH010000074.1:0-6083 GCA_045590615.1 Eubacteriales bacterium | reverse complement strand
TGCATAAGTAATCGGCACGTTATTTGCACGAGTCAAAATAGTGGTATACTTTGCATCTTTTGCAGCAAGAGCTGCTGCTGCGTCTTCAGCTGTAACGTTCTCAAGAGCGTCGAGCTTTTCGACAGTCGCTGTCATAGCGTTATAGGTGTTCCTTATCTGAGTCCAACCTGTATTCGCTCTTTTCTGAGCATTGGTTCTGATTGTTACAAGATTTGTTGCAGCGTCGAGAACAGCCTTCTTAGCGTCAACGTCATCAGTGCCTGCTGCAGCATCGTACTCTGCCTTAGCAGCAGCCTCTGCTGCCTTTGCATCGGCAAGAAGCTTTTCAGCGTTGTGTGCAACAGGATCTTCGCCCTCCTCGATAGGAGCAACACGTCCTGCCTGATATTCGTAATGTTCAGTAACCTTTTCATAATCAGCAAGGAACTGCTTGTAGGTTTCACTATCTGCAAGAGCAACGCCGTTAGCAAGGTCGTTTATTACACTTGCCTCAACGTCGAGCATATAAGCGGCCATAAGGTCGGAACCACTGATAAATTCACCACCACCAACGGTAATTCTCTTTGCGTTATCGCTGGTCGTGGATGTCGTTGACCACTCACCTGTATAGAAATCAGCTACTGCTTTACCCGATCTGGGGAGTGTGCCGTCAGCTGCAACGCCAACGTCGGCTCTGTCAGCCTTTTCGCCGTATACGTAGAACATCTCTGACCAATCAGATTTGCTTTCTCCGTTGGCAAAACGAGCCTTGTAAAGACCTGCAAGACCTGTTGTCTGTGTTGTTACAGATGTTATTTGGTCTTCTAACAATTTCATTCCGTCGCCTGCTGAATTAATGACAACGGGAACAACTTCATAGGTTTTATCCTCAAGAAGTCCAAGAATATTTCCGTTGTAGCCTGAGGACAAGCCTGTAGGAGCTGCGCCCAAATCAACAACGTCGATGATAATGGTAGTAGGAGTACAATAGTAGTAGTCCTGAATTGTAATCTTTGCAAGACCTCCACCACTAAGAGTCAAGGTTCCTTGTGTCCAATCTTCCTCGTCGCGAGTAAACGTGCCTGAAACGGTTGAGTTTTCGCCAACCTTTTCAACGCTTACCCAAACACCTGACGTCTTGATGTCAGCAATTGCTTCAAACAATTCGCCGATAGTAATTTCCTTTTCGGTTGTGCGATAATATGGATCTCCGTCAACTTTTGATATGAACTTTGTTTCTGAGTCAGCAACAAGTCTGTCAAGAATTGTAACGCCGTCTATACCGTCGGTGATAGCAATATTCTTTACACCCCAGCCCCAGCCTTGATATACTTGGTTGAAGGGGAGATAAACGTGCTGCTTGTCTTCCTTGAGAACGGGTTCACCGTTAACGGTTTCCTCACCTGCATCCTCATGGTTCCATACTTCACCGTTAAGGAAGTGGAAGCACTCTGCGTTTTCGGGGGTTTCGGGATTTGCTACTACAACGTAGTTGGCTCTTCCACTTGGTGGAACAAGATTAGTTTTACCGTTGAGGTCAACGTAGGTTGCTTTTTCAGTGTCAACAGATTGCACCTGTACAAGACGGCTCATCTGATGGTCGTGAGTGTAGGAAGCCAGAGAGTTGTCAACAAGCTCACAGTAGTAGTAGTCGTTCCAGGTACCAAAGTGAACTGTACAATCATTTGCAGTAATTGTGCTTGTGTCGGGAACGATATAACCGTTATCATCGGTTTTATCTGTTCTGATTGCTGCAATGAGCATAGCTGAGTAACGGTACCAATAATACTGATAGTTACCACAGACGTCGTTGAAGGCATCGATTTGTGCACCAACGTGACAGTTGGTGAGATTTATCTTTGATCTGCCACGGTACATACCTGCAATACCACCACAAGCGCCGTCCCAAGTGCCCCAAAGAGCTGTGATTTTGTTGGTATTATCAATTGTAATGTTAGTGAAGTTAACTTCGCCTGCGTTATCGCCCGTCTCATCGTTGTTGCCGAGGATACCGACGATACCACCGTTACCTGTGTTGTAAACGCGAGGGTTACAGTTGGTTATAGCGATGTTTTCAAAGTTGGAGTTACCGGCTGCGTATGCCGTAATAACACCTGTAGGAGCAAATTCACCGTCGGATGAGAAGTTGTCAACGGTGAGGTTCTTTACAGTACCGTTATAAACGTAACCGAAAAGTCCCATAGCATCTTTGTAATGGTTGGAATTTGCGGGATAACCGTCGTTATAATCACCAAACATTTCCCATGTGTTCTGATAGAAATTTTTGATGGTGTGTCCCTGACCGTCGAAGGTACCTTCGAACGATTCAATTTGGCTTACAACACCGGCAGTATTTGTCTTTTCGTATGAGCCTGTGCTGTTGTAATATCCAATGGGGTAGAAGACAAGCTTATTTTCTTCTTCAGCCTCGGTAATACCAAGGTTGATATCAGCTACAAGCTTAACAGTTTTGTCCTTAAAGGTTATAAAATTAGCTGTATTGTTTTCGCGCATACCACCAACGAGTGCGCCAAAGGCAGCAAGCTGGTCGGCATTTGCGATTACAAATTCTTCTGCTTCGGGGTCGTTGTCATACCAAGTATAATCAAAGCCACCCTCCCAAGGCATTGCTTCTTCGGCAACGGTTGAGATTTCCGAGAATGACTTGAGCGCCATAACAACGTCACCTGTTGCAGGGTCATAGCTGAACTCGTTGTGTTCGTCAGGTGTTGCTACAAAAGTCATAGGAGTTGGCGTTGAGTTTTCAACGTGGTAGAGTGTGTAGTTACCCATGTTGAGACCTATTGGCATAAATTCGGGAATTGTAACGATAATAGGTGTATCGTTATTTTCCGAAACGCCGTCAACGTGTACGTCAACAGAGCGAGCCTGCTCACCGGCATTTACTTCGATATTTCTGTCGGTTGTGTCAAGCTCAGTAACCTTAAGTGTGACGTGGGTAGCACCATCGTCAAGGAGTACTCCTTGAGGGATTACTGCACCAATTTCACCACTTGCGCCGAGATTAATTTGCTCAGCAAGCTTGTTATCAGCGCCAACAACTACAGGAGCTGATATAGAAACGTTAACGTTTCCTGTGGGGAAGAAGGCGTCCTTGTCATAGTCAATTCCAAACGAGTCGTCCTCAGCAGTGTACTGAGTTGCAAAAATTCTGATATCAAAGGTTCCGTTAACATCACCTTTAACAAGGTTGAGTCCCTGATATTCGTTGCCTGCTTCTTCTCTCATCTTGAGAGCGAGTCCGAGGTAAGCTGCCTGACCTTCGAGGAGCTCTCCAACGGTAGTCGTTTTGATTGTATTTACGAAATCTGCTATAGTACCAACCTTGGTGTAGCCTTCAAGCTCACGTGTTGGGTATGTAACAGCAGAGGCGTCAGCAAGTACGCCATAGGGCTTTACGTAAACGTCAATTGCGTTTGCGAGTATTGTGAGCTCATGGTCGGTAACGAACTGAGCCTGCCACTTGAGAGCGAGTGTTCCCTCGTTCTCAACCTTGAGAACCTTAACCTCTGTGTAGCCGGGCTCCCATTTGTCATAGTTGAATAAAGGCTTGTTGTCTGTTTTTACAGAGGACCACGTGCCCGTTTCTTTGTCAAGTAACTCAAGGTCTACCTTTAAGGTACCTGACTGAATTTTGTTGTTCTTGCTTTCAACGCTGTCGGTGAACCATGCCCATGTAGTACCAAGCAGCATCGAGAAGCAAAGAAGCAGCGAGATTACACTCATCAAAAGTGAGTGCTTCGTTGTTCTTTTTGTCATTTTCTTTTTCTCCTTATATTTTTTTGCCGACGTTGAAAATGCTGCAGTTTTCCGTGAACATCGACAAAAATACGGAGACTGCATAGCAAAGTGGCATATTTAATGAATATGCCTAAAAAGAGGGTATTGAGCACCCCCTCATTGTGTGTTTCACCCAATTAATCAACGCTGTCATAGGTTTTTCTCCTTGGCATAATTGGTTTTTTTGCCATAATTTATACAGCAATCAAAGAGCTCAAGTTTTTTTGAGCCCTTTGATTGCCGCCTATCCCCGAAGGGATAGGACGGGCTTTAGGTTTGTTATTATTCTTCAGGTGTTGCTTCAAATACGTATTCGATTTTTTCGATATCGATAGTATCTTCTGCGTCCTCAGGGTTAGTGAGACGAAGTGTAACTGTGAACTTTGCGCCTGTAAGAGCGTTGTCAACGTCACCAACACCACAGATAAATGAACCTACGTTAGCTGCAATTGCTGAATAAGTCCAAGGATCACCTACACTGTCAAGAAGAGGAATTTCTGTGTTTGCCTCAAGTGTAAGGTCTTTGTTGTGGAAGCCTACCCAATCAAATGGAGGATAGTTACCGCCAAGGAAAATCTGGTTAGGTTCAAGGTCACGGTCAAGCTTTACAAAGAAGTCGCAATACCAATTTGCATAACCGTTTTCAGCTGCTTCTTCAGGAGTTTCATCACATGTAAATGTGTATGCTGCCTTGAGTGTGCTGTCAAGTCCTTCTGTGGGTGACCAATCACCGTATTCACCCCAAGGAAGATCTACGCCTACGTATTCAGGATTTGCAACTACTGTAGCTGTAGGAGGAGTGTTCGGCAATTCGGGAGCAACGTACTCAGAACCTGCATCGTAAATTACTGTGAAGGGGCTGAAGCTTGTAACGAAGAAGGAAAGCCAACCTGTTGAGGGGTTGTATGTGAAGGCTACAGGAGTAGTGTAGTGGTAAAGTGAAATTGTGCTATCGTCGAGACCTTCGCCAACAAAAATTTGAACCTTAATTGGCTCTGTGTTGCCTTCCTTCAAGCCTTCTACAGTGATTTCATAAGCGTCAGCAGTGTAGCCTGCCGCTACTGTGAAGTTAGGATCAAGCTCTGTCTCGTCAACCTTTACAACAATTTCTGTTGCATCGTCAGCAAGAGCTGCTGCAGGAATATCGAACGAAGCAACGCTTGTTCCGTTTTCAGCTACAGGCTTGATTGGATAAGCTGATACGCCGGGTTGAACAGGAGTGCTTTCGATGAGAGGGAAGATGTCGAATTCAGAATCTTCATCATAGTCCTTGTCAAAGCTGTCGATTTCAGAGGTAAGCTGAGTTGCATATACCTTGATGTCGAATACTTCGTTGGAATTTCCACTCACAAGGTTGAGGTTCTGATAATCGTTGTTTGCTTCCTCCTGCATCTTGAGAGCGATACCGAGGTATGCTGACTGGTTTGCAAGAAGCTCTCCAACGGTTGTGGTCTTGATTGTACCAATGAAGTCCTTAAGAGTGCCAACCTTGGTGTAGTTTTCAAGAGCACGTGTGGGGTAGCTAACGGTTGCAGCAGCAACATCGTCAAGCACGCCGTAGGGAAGTACGTAAACGTCGATAACTTCAGCGAGCTTTGTAAGTTCATAGTTTGCAATGAACTGTGTCTGCCACTTGAGAGCGAGAGTACCCTCGTTCTCAATTTTGAGAACCTTAACTTCTGTGTAGCCGGGCTCCCACTTGTCATAGTTGAATAATGCTTTGGAGTCGGTCTTGATAGAGGACCATGTGCCTGTTGTCTTGTCAAGAAGCTCAAGGTCTACCTTCAAGGTACCTGACTGGATTTTGTTGCCCTTGCTTTCAACGCTGTCGGTGAACCATGCGAAAGTAGTACCGATGAGCATTGAGCAGCAAAGTAACAGTGCGAGCGCACTCATAATGAGTGAGTGCTTTGTTGTTCTTTTTGTCATTTTGTTTTCTCCTTTTTTTATTTTTTTTGCTTAAGACTTTAATAATATTACAAGCTTACACAGATGACTGACTGTGACAGCCTGTTTTGTGCTGATGCTCTGTCTTTGGCAATAAGAATACAAAAACGGATTTTTGTACTCTTATTGCCACCAAGCTACAAGGTCTTGGCAGCGCATATTTATTCTTCGTCCGGAGTTTCGGTAGGAGTCTCGGTAGGAGCCTCGGTCGGAGTCTCGGTAGGAGTCTCGGTAGGAGTCTCGGTCGGAGTCTCGGTCGGAGCCTCGGTCGGAGTCTCGGTAGGAGTCTCGGTTGGAGCCTCGGTTGGAGCCTCGGTTGGAGTCTCGGTAGGAGTTTCGGTTGGAGTCTCAGTAGG
>JAZNRH010000073.1:0-22832 GCA_045590615.1 Eubacteriales bacterium | reverse complement strand
AGAATTTAGCCATATCAACCATACAAGTGTCCTCGTCCATAACGATAAGACCACCCGATCCCATCATACAACCCATTGCTACGAGGTTGTCATAATCAACTTCTGTATCAATAAGACTTGCAGGAATACATCCACCCGAAGGACCACCGGTCTGAGCAGCCTTGAACTTCTTACCATTGGGAACGCCACCACCGATTTCTTCAATAATTTCGCGAAGAGTAGTACCCATAGGAATTTCTACAAGACCTGTATTCTGAATCTTACCACCGAGAGCAAATACCTTTGTACCCTTTGATTTCTCGGTACCCATTGAAGCAAACCAATCAGCACCCTTGAGGATAATCTGAGGAATGTTTGCAAATGTTTCAACGTTGTTTTCAACAGTAGGTGAAGCGTAAAGACCCTTTACTGCAGGATACGGAGGACGAGGACGAGGCTCACCTCTGTTACCCTCAATTGATGTCATAAGAGCAGTTTCCTCACCACATACGAAAGCACCTGCACCGAGACGGATTTCCATATCAAAGTCAAAACCTGAGCTGAAAATATTTGTACCGAGGAGTCCGTACTCTCTTGCCTGGTCAATAGCTTTCTGCAAACGTCTTACAGCAATCGGATACTCAGCTCTTACGTAAACGTAACCCTTTGTAGCGCCAATCGCATATCCACAGATAGCCATAGCTTCGATAATTGAGTGAGGGTCACCCTCAAGAACTGAACGGTCCATAAATGCTCCGGGGTCTCCCTCGTCAGCATTACATACAACATATTTCTGAGGAGCCTTGTTGGGAGCTGTCAAAGCCCACTTTCTACCTGTGGGGAATCCTCCACCTCCTCTTCCACGAAGGCCTGAATCTGTAACTACCTGAATTACCTGCTCAGGAGTGTACTCGGTAAGACACTTACCAAGAGCCTGATAACCGTCCATAGCAATATATTCGTCAATATTTTCAGGGTCAATTACACCACAGTTACGAAGTGCTACACGAATTTGCTTCTTATAGAAATCAGTTTCAGAAAGAGACTTAGCCTTAGCAGTTTCATCGGCAACATCCTTGTGAACGAGTCTTTCTACAGGACGACCCTTGAGAAGATGCTCTTCAACAATCTCATCAACGTCGTCAATAGTTACATTACAATAAAAAGTTCCTTCGGGATATACAATCATTACAGGGCCAAGAGCGCAAAGACCAAAGCAACCTGTACGAACAACCTTTACTTCATCCTGCAATCCCTTTTCAACAAGCTCTTGCTCAAGCTTGTCACCGATTTTCATACTTCCCGAAGAAGTACAACCGGTACCACCGCATATAAGTACATGTGTGCGTATCATTTTTCTTTTCCTCCGATTTTATTTTGTAGCAGCGCCGATTGTATACTCTGTTACAACCTTGCCGTTTTTAATATGCTCTTCAATAACTTTTGCAACCTTGTCGGTAGTCATATTAACATACGTTACCTTTGTATCTCCCTCATAAACCTCTACAACAGGCTCATACTGGCAAATACCAATACAACCCGTCTGAGAAACTACAGCCTTAGAAGAAAGACCTGCATTTGCAACTCCTTCAACAAAAGCATTAAGTACAGGTCTCGCACCTGCGGAAATGCCACAAGTCGCCATACCAACGACAATTCGCATTGAACCAACATTCTCACGAATGTTTACCTTATTCTGCATTTTTTCTCTGATTGCAGCAAGTTCAGCTAATGATTTCATAACTTTTTCCCTTCTTATATTTAATTATTTTTAATTTCATTGTACTGCTCATTCAAATACTGTGTCACCCAAAGTAAAACCTCGGGTGAATTAAGTGGTACTTCGGACAACATCTCACGCATTTCCAAGGTAGATAGCGAAATTTCTCTTTCGAAAATCCTATGAGTAAACAAAAAATCAATTTCGGGCGAGCCTTGTATCAGAGTACATACAGTAGAAACTATATCACCCAAAGGCAAGCAATCGATGTGCTTTTTGTTAAAAACAGCAGTCACAGTTGTGCCACTTTCATCAGTCTCAAATTGCTTTGTTTTAGATACTATATCAAGCGTACCACCTGTCTGTTCGGCGGCAAGCTTATAAAACGGTATACCAAGACCAACCTTTCTGGTTGTTCTTGACGTACAAAACGGATCTGTGACTCTCTGAAGAATTTCAGGACTCATACCACATCCATCGTCTGTAATTGTAACCGTCATAGTGTCATCGTTTTCTTCTATTTTAATCCCGATATTCTTAGCATTGGCTTTCACCGAATTCATAGCAATATCAAGAATGTTAAGCGATAATTCTTTAATTGATATCACCCCTTAAAATAGAGAAAATCTCTTTTCTGACATCGTTCGGGCAGGAAATATCCGAATCAATCAAAAAATAATTTAACTTCTCATTTATATCCCACAAGTAATGGGCGTCACTACTCGTAACTAAAATCTTATTGTTTATAGCCGAGTACTTTTCTTTATAATCCTGCGCTTTAGTTATATCGAAAAATTCATATGTAGTAAAATCGTAATCAGGAATCATACCAAACACACTGACCAAGCTGTTCGATGACCTATCAATATGAGCCGGATAAGATATGCCTGAATATTTTTTTACTATAGAGTTAATATCGTCGATAGAAACGTCAACGGCGTTAATCAAAAGATATTTTTCCTCACCGATAATACTATCATCAGAATCAATATATAACTGCTTACCAAAAATTGTTGAATCGTTTTCGTATAAAACTCTCTTAGTCGACAGGAATTCATTAAATTCCATTGCGCCCTCAAGCGTTTCGAACAACGTCACAACGTGTATGTCCTCCATTGTTGTAACCTCTGCGCCTGCAATGGGAACAACCTGGAAATTTTCACACGCAGAAAAAAAGGAAGGACAATTTCCACAAGTATTGTGGTCTGTTAAAGCAACTACATTTAACCCTTTAATTGACGCCATACCGGCAATATTGTTAGGCGTCATGTCATCATCTCCACACGGAGAAAGACAAGAGTGTAAATGTAAGTCGTAATAAACCTTCTCAGCCATAGAGCATCTGCCCTATCAAATAAGAAATCTCAAAGGAAGATTTAGTCGTTCTGAATATGTTAACGTCTTGCGCTTTAGCCTTTTCGATTACGTCGTCGGGAATCTCAGCCTGCTCTGTTAATACTATCGCAGAGGCATCGGCAAGAGAAGCAACAGCAACAATATTAACGTTATTCATTATAGTCACCCATAGCGAATCAGCGTCAAGTCTGGTCATAACCCAACTGAGCAAGTCACCTGTATAAGCACCAACAACATCTCTGTCAATATTTGATACGTTAATGGGCTCAAGGCTCAGAGCTTCAACAATTTCTTTTAATTTCATTTCACACCTCTGAACTAAATTTTGGTAATTTGTAAAGAGGACATTCATCTATGGAAACACCCTTTGTAATTACGTCTTCTGCAAAAGCGTGACAAGTAGGAGCTCCACAAGCACCACAGTCAATCTGTGGTAACATTTCGTTGACATTTTCAATGTCAGCCATAACGGAAATTGAAAGATTTTCGTCCCTATAGAATTTACCGATAATTCTGTTTGAAAGTGGTGTATGAATAATCAAATCTTCAGGCACACCTTCTTTTTCAAGCTCAGCAGAACCAGAAATTTTTGTTACGGGAAGATATCTTCTCAAGCTTTGTAACTTGGCTTTTGCAATAAAGGGATTAGCAACCGTCATAACGCCGCCAACGCAACCACCGGGGCAACTATTGAGCTCAACGAACTCAAGTGTAGGAAGCGCGTTGTTTTCGATCTGGTCCAACACATTAATGACATTTTCAATTCCATCTGCAGCAAGATATTTATCATTAAAAATTGCCTTGGATTCACCACCCGACATTGCCCAGCTCAAGCCCACAACACCTGCCGATGAAGCATTTTGTGGCTGAACTTCCCTTTTCATTTTAGAAATCATCGTAAAGTAAATTTCCTTCATTGAAAGAACGCAATCAATTATCGGTCTGCGATTTTCAGGATAATTCTTAACGTAGCTAACCTTTGCAGGACAAGGTGAAATAAAAGCTATTCCAACGTCATCTCTTGTTAACTCAGGGTGCTCTTTAAGAACGATTTTACGTGCATTTATTGCAGCAACCTCCATTGGTGCCATCAACGGCATTACGTGATCAGAAAGAGACGGAAATCTCATACTGATTAATCTGAGAATTACGGGACAGGCAGAACTAATTACCGGACGTGGAATATCACTCTTCTTTAAGAATCTGCGAGTATATTCCGTCACAAGCTCTGCTGCTCTCGAAACCTCGTACACGTAATCAAAGCCAATATCATAAAGTCCTTGAACAACGTAATCAATATCATCAAGATTATCAAACTGCCCATACAAAGCAGGTGCAGGAAGAGCAACCTTGAATTTGAACTTGTCAAGAGCGCTGAGAGGATCATATATTGATTTCTTTGCCTTATTGCGACACACACGGATACATTGACCACAATCAATGCACCTGTCCGGATTAATTTGGGCTTTTCCGTTTTTTACACGAATTGCTTCTGTCGGACAGTAATTCAAGCAATGAGTACATCCGTGACATTTATCTGCCACAAGCGTAACCGAATGTAAATACTTGTCCACGAAATCACCTGCCAACTATGTATTAATTATCAAAGTAACCTTTGTACCTACTCCGACCTTTGATTCGAGATTAAAATAATCTGCATACCTTTTCATATTTGGAATACCCATTCCGGCTCCAAACCCAAGAGAACGAACAGCATCAGCAGCTGTTGAATAACCCTCGCTCATTGCGAGCTCTATGTCCTCTATGCCGGGGCCGTGGTCGGTAAGAACTATTTCAATCCTATCGCTGTAAATTGCAACGTCGGCAACACCACCGGCTGCATGAATAACCATATTAATTTCGCCTTCATACATTGCTATAGATACTCTTCTGATAAAGTCGGAAGGATATCCAAGTAATCTCAGCTTCTTTTTCACCTCAGCAGAAGCTTCTCCTGCAGATGTAAAATCGTCGCCGTCGATATCAAAATGAAGTTTAAGCACATCGCTCATGATTATTCACCTTTTTTAAGACCGGCAGAATACAAAATTCCACACGCTTCAAACATACGCTTCTTTGTCTGTAAAACTACTATTCCTTTTGCTTCAGCCAAAGCAATAATATCGTCTGACGGACACTTATCGCGAACAAAAACAACGCAAAGCATATCCATCATCTCGGCAGTTCTGATTACCTGCATATTAACAAGACCGGTCAAAAGAACAGCCTGATCCTTTACATATGCCAATACATCACTCATCATATCACTACCACAAGCCGATATAACCTCTTTGTCAACATTGTCCTTACAGGTTAATACCTCGGCTTCAAGCAACTTTTGAATTTCGTAAATTTTCACAGATTTATACCTCTTGTGTTAATTTATTATACACCGTACTTTGCAAGGATTCCGGCTACGTCATCAGTGCCGATGCGTCCGTATACGTCTTCATTAATAGTGAAAACAGGAGCCAATCCACAAGCACCTATGCAACGGCATGCTGTGAGAGAAAACTTTCCATCTTCTGTACATTCTTCAGCACCGATACCAAGAATCTCAGAAAGCTTATTGAATATGTCGCCTGAGCCCTTAACGTAGCATGCAGTTCCAAGGCATACCGAAACGTTATATTCACCCTTAGGAGAAAGAGCGAACTGTGCGTAGAATGTTGCAACACCGTAAATCTTTTCGAGTGGCACGTCCATGCCCTCTGCTATCATTGATTGAACCTCAAGTGGCAAGTAACCGTAAATTGCCTGAGCCTCCTGCATAACTGCCATAAGCCTGCTGCTGTCATGCTTGTTAGCGTCGATTACAGCCTTGAGCTGTTTCTCCTGCTCGGGAGTACCCTTGAACGGGAGATTACTGATTTTCTTTTGCATTACCCATTTCCTCCTTGAAAAACAAAAAATTATATGTCATTGGACATCATTATACGTCCACTATACATCATTTTGTATTATACACCAAAACATTTTATTTTTCAAGATGTTTGTTAAATTTTAATCAAATTATTTGACATTTTTTACGATTATAATTGACAACCCCCAAAAATGTGAGTATAATTATCAAAAAAGCAACGAAAGGAGCACGCTTATGCTCATAATAAATCCCATTCAAGACAAAAATTACCAGCAAGAAGTATGTGTTAGTTGTGGTTTTGAATATAAACCTCTATACTTTGCATACAGCGCGAAAATAGATGAAAAGCTTATTGCATCCTGCCAATTCGATATTCTTGGCAAAAACTGTGTAATCTCTGATTTCGGTATGGTAAAAGGTCTCAACGAGGACCTTGAGGCATTGATTATAATGGGCAGAGCTGTTTTGAATTTTATGGAGCTTTCAGGTGCAGAAAGCTGTACCTTTGACTCCCCTCAGACAAAATATGCAAAAGCAATCGGCTTCAAAGAGGAAAATGAAACGTTCCGGATAAACCTCAAAGGCTTGTTTGATAGTAAATGTTCTCATTGTAAATAAATATAACAAAATAAAAACGCCTCGTTTGAGGCGTTTTATTTTAGTTATTTACAATTTTAACCTTACAACCGTTGCCAATTCCACAAGCATTCGCATCGTCTGTATCAAGGTGCATTTCAAGTGCAAACTTATCGCTTACACGAACCTGAACGTCATAAAGCTTTGTTCTCTTACCGTCTCCGTTAGCTTCAACTGCTACGTATTCTCCGTCCTTGACGCCGAACTTTTTGCCGTCATCAAGGCTCATATGAATGTGACGATTAGCAAGTATACAGCCTTCCTTAAGAGTTACAAGTCCCTTAGGACCAACTATTGTAACAGGTGCTGAGCCTGATATTTTACCGGACTCTCTTACGGGTGGCTTAACCTTGAGAGTAAAGGAGTCGGTTCTCGAAATCTCAACCTGAGATTCTTTTCTGACAGGGCCAAGAACTCGTACCCCTTCAATAGCTTTAAGAGAAGGACCAATTAAAGTCAACTGCTCCTTGCAGGCATATTGACCGGGCTGCGAAAGGTCCTTGAGCTTTGTAAGCTCATATCCCTTGCCAAAAAGTATTTCCAGATGCTCCTGTGAAAGATGTATATGTCTATTTGAAACACCTACGGGAACTAAATTGTCCTCTTCCTGGCATGCAGAGATAACCTTATTGACAATTTCACTTATTACTTTTACATCATATTCCATAACTATTGCACCTCTATCAGATAATTCTGAAGCTATCAGCAAGCACGCATCTGCGCTGTCTTGTAAAGCTTCTTGCAGAGGTTATTCCCTCACCTGTAGGTCCTGCGATAGTAAAGGTTGTATGTCCTTCGCCACCAAAACCAATACCTGCATAAGAAGGAGCGTTTTTAACAAAGATTGTTGTTTCAACAGCCTTTGCAAATTTTGAAAGGTTATCAATATTCTTTGAATGCATATGAGCTGTATGACGGCAACCGTGCTCAGCCTTAACAGCAAGCTCAACTGCTTCGTCAATATTATCAACCCTTACAACAGGGAGAATTGGCATCATAAGCTCGTGCTGAACGAAGTCGTGTTCAAAAGGAACTTCACAGATAATACATCTGATATCACTGCTTACTTCTATTCCTATCATCTTGAGAATAACGTCTGCGTTACGTCCAACACAATCACGGTTAACAACCTTAGAGGTCTTGCCTGCCTTATTTGTCTTTTCCTGGAGAACTATCTTTGCAAGTGCATCAGCCTGCTCGCGAGTAATCATATACGAGCCTGCCTTTTTCATATTCGAAATAAGCTCATCTGCAATGTTTCTGAAAGCAAATACTTCCTTTTCTGCAATACAAGGAAGGTTGTTATCGAATGTACAACCATCAATTATATCCTTGGCAGCCTTTGCAATATCAGCAGTATCATCTACAATTACGGGTGGATTACCTGCGCCTGCGCCAATAGCCTTTTTACCTGAAGAAAGAACAGCCTTAACAACACCAGGACCACCTGTACAAACAAGAAGCTTAATAAGAGGATGAGACTGCATGATAGCTGCAGAGTCAAGAGTAGGCTTATCCATAGAGCATACGAGAACGTCTGGACCACCTACTGCCTTAGATGCTCTGTTAACGAGGTCAACGGCATAATTTGAGGTAGCGATAGCATTGGGATGAGGATTGAATACAACTCCGTTACCGGCAGCAATCATACCAATCGAGTTACAAATAACAGTTTCACTGGGATTTGTACTTGGAGTAATCGCTCCAACAACTCCAAAGGGTGCCATTTCAATAAGAGTCAGACCGTTATCACCCGTTTTAGCGTTAGATACAATATCCTCTGTACCGGGAGTCTTATCGGCAACAAGAATGTGCTTGAGCCTCTTATGTTCAACTCTACCCATACCCGTCTCGGCAACACCGATTTCGGCCATAATAGAAGCTTCTTCTCTTGTAAGACGGCGAATTTCGGTAATAATTTTTTCCCTTTGCTCAACCGACATTGCTCTGACTACCTTGTAGCCTTTATTAGCGGCATCAATAGCTTCGTTCATATCGGCAAAAACGCCGATCAGCTTTCTTCCGTTATACTGAGTAGAATCCCAAGATGCTTTTTTTGCATCACCGGATTGCATAGCGCCAATTACTTTTTCTACTATCTCTTTAATCTCATTTTCTGTAATAGACATAATGTATGAATCCTTTCTTTAATTGTAGATGCAAGCTTAATATATAAGCTCGATATTATTCTTTTCTAATACACTAATAAATTCATTTGACGGCTTAACGTCTGTAACGACAATGTCAATATCAGCAAGTTCGCAAATTTTGACGAATGATATCTTATCAAACTTAGTGCTGTCAACTGCCAAAATTATTTTATTGGCGTTTTTTATGAAGCATTTTTTTAGCTCGGCATTATTCTCTCGTGTATCTGTAACACCCTTATTTACGTCGAGTCCTTTGCAGGACATTACGGCGTAATCTGCATGATAATTGCAAATAGCCGAAGTTGCCGATTGGCTCAAAAATGACATAGAATCCTGACTGTAAGTGCCACCTGTTGAAATTATTCGCCAGTCATTGACAGAAGGAAGGTCGAGAAGAATTTCAACCGAATTGGTAATCAAAGTAATATTATGCTTGTCAAAAATGCTTTTAACTGTAAATAAAGCAGTAGTACTTGCATCAAGGAGTAAGCTATCGCCGTCTTTGATGAGGTCACCGATTTTCTCGGCTATATACTTTTTACCACTCACGTTCGTAAGCTTCCTGACAGTATACGGAAGCTCAACAGTTATATTATCACTCTTTACTGCGCCACCGTAGGTTTTTTTAGCAAAGCCTTCCTTTTCAAGCTTTTCGAGGTCACGTCTGATAGTTTCCTCTGTAACAGAATAAAGCTCAGCTAAATCACTTACGATAACCTTACCATCTATCATCAACTTAGACAGTATTTCATTCTTTCTTTCAATAGGAAGCATCTAAATCACCTTACAGAATATTTTTCCAGAGCTTTTCGTCCGGACCTGCAATAACAGAGCTGTCAAGGAACATTCCGTTTCCTCCTGCACCTGCAATTGCCTTTTCAATCGCAGCGGATACTGCAGAAACCTCTCCTGTAAGAAGCAAATATGATTTTCCACACATTCCCCTTGCAAGACGTAACTCTATTAAATCCACAATAGCAGTCTTTGCTGCTGTATCGGCTGCTACAATTGCAGAAGCAACGGAATAGGTTTCAAGAATACCAAGTGCCTTGGGGTTTTCAATTGATATCGTTCCGTAAATTGCTCCAAACAACGACTCGTGAGGATTACCAAGCACGAAGGTATCGATTAAATTTTCAGTCGAGTGATTAGACGCTGCATCAACAGCTGCACGAACAGCGCTGAGATCACCTTCAACGAGAACGTAATACTTACCGGGACATACAGTTTCAGCGTGAATAATATCAACGTCAGCAGTTTTTACCATTATATCAGCAGCAGTAATACCTGATGAAACCGTCTTGAATTCTACAAGTCCTATAGCTTTTCCCATTAATTCTTACCTCCCTTTGAATCGATAATAACAAACTTTTCGTTAACTTCACGTACAACACCGTTAATAGAGGCGTGAATATTAACTCCAAGCTTTCCCTCTTGTGCAATTCCTATAACCTGTCCTTCAGTCACTGTATCACCCTTTTTAACACAAGCTATCGAAGGAGCTCCGATGTGCTGTGAAAGCAAAATTCTTACACTTTTTGGTGCTACCACAATATCTGAAATAGGAGCAGAAACGTTATATTTATTAAGACCAAGACGTGAACGCAAACGAGAAAGAGGAACCTTTCTATAGCTACGCGCCTTGTTTACGTAGACAGGATGTTCTACCTTTGGAGCAGGAATTCCTGCTGCTCTCATCCCCATTTTGAACTCATTGATTAAAGCCTTTGGAGACAACCCTTGCTGACATGAGTACATTTCGCAAAGTCCACAGCCACTACAAAACATCGCATCCATATAAGGCTTAATATTTGACGAGTCGTGATTTGAAACCACCCTCATAAATTCGTGTGGCTCGATAGGATGTCCAAGCATGTGACGAGGACAAAGGTCGGTACAAAATCTACACTGACAGCAGGACGCCATCGTCCTCTTCAGATCTATTGCCGGCTTTACCTTTTTTCTCATCACGACCGGATGATTTTCGGGCAAAACGATAATTGCATTAGAAGTTTTTGTAACGTAGTCATTTACCGAACCAAGATTGCCCATCATAGGACCACCCATAATGTACTCGGCGTTATCTACCGTCTCTCCACCACTAAGCTCTACGAGGTCTGAGAATTTTGTTCCAATAGGAACGAGATAGGTTTGAGGCTTCTTGACCTCACCTGCCACTGTTATGTATTTTTTAGTTACAGGCGCGTTGTCGTTCGTCGCACAATAAAGATTATACATTGTTTCAACGTTGTAAACGATAACGCCAACAGACGAAGGAATAGCTCCGGGAGCTACAACCCTACCCGTCGCTTCGTAAATAAGAACGATTTCGTCACCTGCAGGATAAACTTCTTCAAGTTTACAAATTGATATATTATTAAATGATGCAATTTCAGCCTCAAGAGCATTGATAGCCTTAACGTATGCAGCCTTCAATGCTATAATTACATTACTTGCATCAATTGTTTTCGCAACCAAATCAAGAGCGCACATAATTTCTCGCGCTTTTTTCTCCAAAAGATTCCTATGAAGCTTTAAAAGTGGCTCACATTCAGCGCAGTTCAATATTATAGTATCTACTTTTTTATCAAGCTTTGCGTATGACGGAAAACCGGCGCCACCTGCACCAACGATTCCCGAATCACGCATCAAATTTTTTAATTCTTCAAATTTCATTTTTCGGCACCCCTGACAATCCAACACCGTCGTCTACAATACCGACGATCGCTGCATCTATAGGTGCTGTCTCCATTCCACATCCAACCCTAGCTGCGCTTCCTATTGCAACAAGTACAATTTCGCCAATACCTGCACCGATATTGTCGACTGCCACTATTCTTTTTGTTTTATCCCCTATTACTTCAAGGGGCTCTACAAGCATAAATTTATTACCAACAAGATTTTCATTCTTGCGAGTAGAAACTATGCTACCTATTACTTTTCCGACAATCATTTGATACATTCCTTTCAAATCGGATTTTAAGGATAGGCCGTTCTCTTCCCGAAAAATATCGGGAAGAGAACTAATAAACTATCTTACTTAATGATGGGGAGAATCTTCTCTACATCAGCGTGAGGTCTGGGGATTACGTGAATAGCAACGATTTCGCCAAGCTTAGCTGCTGCTGCTCCACCTGCCTCAGTTGCAGCATTAACTGCTCCAACATCGCCTCTTACCATAACAGATACGAGACCACTACCGATCTTTTCTGTTCCGATAAGTGTTACGTTTGCTGCCTTTACCATTGCATCTGCTGCCTCAATTGCTGCAACAAGTCCTCTGGTTTCTACCATTCCGAGTGCTTCAAGTGCCATTTTCTTTTCCTCCTTGATTTCAACTACCTCAACCTTTTCGGTAGCTGTTGTGTTTATATTGTTATTTTTTATAACCTTTTCTGAGTTGCTCTTCTTAGGAGCCGTTTTTTTCTGCTGTTCCATCGCTATTCTCCTTACTTCTTAAGCCTTTCGGCGCTGAGATTTACGATACGCATCGTTTCTTCGTGAGGGTTTGGTATTACAAGGGTCGCAACAGGCTTTTTTATAGCCTTTGCAGCTGCGTTTTCAACAGCTGCAGTAACTGCTGCAACGTCGCCCTGCACAATAATTGTAACAAGTCGTCCACCCATCTTACGCTCCCATGTCAAAAGCTCAACGTCTGCGGCTTTACACATTAAGTCAAGAGCGTCGATAGCGGCAGCTACGCCTGAAATCTCTATAAATCCAAGTGAATTCATACTAACTGCCCTCCTTAGTTCTTATCAAATCCGTGTATTTTGAGCATCTTTTCTGTATCTTCCTCAACGTTAGGAATAACGTAATGAGAAACTACACCACTCACTCTGTTGGCTGCCTCAACTGCAGCTTCAACTGCAGCCTTAACGTTATCAACAGTACCACGAAACTTTACTACAACAAGTAGAGGAACAGGAAGCTTATCTGCGTTAGCAGGCTTGTTTTTATCAAATCTCTCAACGGTTACATCTGCTGCCTTACAACCTGCGTCACAAGCTGCAAAAGCCGTTACAAGACCAAAAACCTCAACCATTCCAACTGCTTTTCCCATATCAGTCAATTACCTTTCTTACGGGAGAACCGCAATCTTGAGGCCTTCCATCTTGAGATTTGTAACGTGCGCCTCGTTAATATCTGCAAGCTTGAACTTGTGTGTTATAAGCTTATGGATAGGAAGTCCTATACCCTTTGCTCTCTTGAGGAAGTCAAAAGTAGTTGCATAATCGCGAAGTGTATAAACCCACGAACCAACCGTTGTAATTTCCTTAGAGCATATATCAAAGTGAGGATTAATAGTAGCATCTCCACCATTGATAAAGAATCCAAGCTCACAAAGTCCACCACCCTTACGGATGAACTTGTAGATGTTAGCGTGAGCTATAGGAGAACCTGTGCACTGGAAAGCAAAGTCTGCGTAATAACCACCAAATGCCTTCTTAACTGCTTCGGTAAGCTCTTCAATTCCCTTGTAGTCCTTGAAGTTAACCGTTTCGGTTGCTCCCATTTCGCGAGCAAATTCAAGTCTCTTAGCCTCTCCGTCAACGGCAACGATATTTTCAATACCCATTGTACGAAGGATTGCTATACAGAGAAGACCAATAGGTCCACAGCCCTGAACTGCAACTCTCGAATTAAATCTAAGAATTCCTGTAGTCTTAGCACGTTCAACTGCGTGAATAAGAACTGCACTTGGCTCGATAAGAATTCTTGAATCGAGGTCAAGGTTCGAAACGTTAAATACCGTAGAACCACCTCTTACAACTATGTAATCTGCAAACCAACCGTTAAGGTGAATGTCATCATCGGGAATAAGACCGTAAACATCAGCACCGTTGCCGACATTCTGCTTATTCAAATCATACATTGTGATATCAGGGTCATCCTTAAAAATCATACAAGTAACAACCTTGTCACCTACGTTAAGAGGTTTACCTGCGCTGTCCTTCTTTACGTTTTTACCCATCTTAACGATTTCGCCCGTACCCTCATGACCGAGTACAACGGGAATAAGTCCGAATGGGTCACGCTTGAATTCGTGAGCGTCGGTTCCACATACGCCACAGGCTTCTACTTTTACGAGAATATCATCGTCACCAAGTTCGGGAATAGGAAATTCCACGATATCATAATGCTCAAGCTTAGTAAGCATTGCAACACGCGAAGTCTTGGGGATATCCGTCGAAGCAGCCTTAGCTGTAGTCGTAGACTTTTCGCCACCGCTCATATTAGCGAGAACTTCTTTAACGATGGCTTCAATCTGTTCGGATTTAATATCCATAATTCTATTCGCTCCTTTATATCATTTTTTCAAAAACTTGTTTTGCATAATCAGCAAGTGCTGTATCCTGCTCTTCAGAGCCACCGGAAATACCTATCGCACCAACAATTCTGTTGCCACTTCTAAGTACTTCGCCACCACCGAAAATTACAATTTTACAATCATTTGTAAATTGTATTCCATAAAGCGAACCACCCGGTACTGCCAGCGTAGACAGCTGCTTTGTAGACATCTTCAACGATGCACAGGTAAAAGCCTTATTAACAGCTACGTCATAGCTCGCTATGTAAGCATCGTCCATACATTCAACTGCAATAATTCTGCCTGATGCATCGGAAACTGCAACTACAGCCTTAACACCAATTTCCTTAGCCTTTTCCTCTACCTTATATATGAGCTTTCTTGCCATATCTAAGGTAACGTTGTAGGTTACTCTGAAATCAGCGCTCTCATTCTTTTTTGATAACACGTCACTGACTACGTCATTGATTATTTTATCAATGTTAGGATTCATAAGAATACCTCAATTATTTGCCAAGCTGTGCAAGAACCTTCTTTGTAATTTCAGCTACAACAGCATCTTCGTTAGACGAACAAGTGCAGTTTCCACCACAACCGTGACAGCTGGGCTTACCAGCCTTAGCGTTAGGACAAAGATCAGCAGGATGCTTACCTGTCATACCAAACTGCTTTCTGATTTCATAAAGTCTCTTAACCTGAGCATCTGAAAGCTGCTTAGGTCCACCAAGAACCTTTGACTGATAAAGGAGCTGAGCATAGAATTCAAGAGATTCCATCTTGTGATATGCACTGAGAAGAGAATCTGAGTACGAAAGAGCACCGTGGTTAGCAAGAAGAACTGCATCATAGTGCTGAAGATACTTAGATACTGCATCCGGAATTTCTTCTGTTGAAGGTGTACCGTACTCTGCAATCGGAACGCAACCAAGTGCAATAACTGCCTCGGGCATAATAGGCTCAGTGAGAGGAATACCTGCAATTGCAAAGCTTGTAGCATATGAAGGATGTGCGTGAACTACACTCTTAACGTCAGGTCTCTCCTTGTAAACTCTCATATGCATCTTAATTTCAGATGATGGCTTAAAGCCTGCGTTAGCCTGAATCACCTTACCGTTAGCATCAACCTTACAAATGTAATCAGGAGTCATAAATCCTTTACTTACACCTGTAGGGGTGCAAAGAAATTCGTTGTCGTTAATCTTAACAGAAATGTTACCGTCGTTTGCAGCAACCATTCCTCTGCCATAGATACGCTTACCGATTTCACAAATTTGTTTTTTAATCTCGTATTCTGAAGTCATAGTCTTTTTCTCCTCTATTTTAATATTATTTGTATACTCTTTACACTTAAATTCTATCACCAAAACAAGAATATGTCAATAGTTTTTAAGTAGTTTTTTGTTGATTTTTGCAAGTTTTATGTTGATTTAGTTGGTTTTTGTTAGCTTTTAATGTATTCAAGCAATTCATCTATACCTTTTCTGTCATAACTGCTTGTAAAGAAAACTCTTTCACAGCCTGCTTCCCTCAGCCAGAGCTCAGCCATGTCCTCACGAGCATCTGGTGCATCACATTTTGTGATAATCCCAATAACGGGACGAGTAGCCATACCTACTATACAAGGTGGAAACAACGTGTAATGCTCTGTAGCCGAAACAACGAGTCCTACCACGTCCGACTCATAGGAATAAATTCCCAAAGCTCCACCAAGAGTTTTAGTCTCTGCGTATTCACCCGGAGTATCTATTATAAAATCCTCAAATCCAACGTATTGAGTTTTATGATAGTCAAGCTTCTCGTTCTTCAAAGCAGAAATCAAGGTACTCTTTCCTGCTTCACTTCTGCCTATAAGAATTAAGCGTTTCATGTTCTCGTTATGTCGCAAACCGTGAAGCCGAGCTTTTCTTTTGCATAGTTAACGGCTGCAGTAAGCGATTCTGTAACCTCGGAAACACTACCCGTTATAATCAAAGTACCACTGAATCTATCGACAAATCCTAAAGTAGCACCCGAAGTCTTTAATGCAATATCAGCAGCTATAACGGCATATTCAGCCGGTGACATAGTTACAATTCCAATCGCTGAACGAACAGAATAGTCAACTGTCGGATCGAGTCCGAGCTTCCTATACAATATGTCGTCAGGATTCGCTATGATATGAGCCAAGGTAATCTGCTTACCTGGTACAAGCTCTTGTATTATTCTTTGTTTTATTTCGTTATCTAAAAGTTCCAAAAAACCACCTCTGATTTAACCACCGATATTAACCTTCAATCCGTGGCGTTCAGCAACAGCCTTCAAGGATAACATCTTTTCTTTTGTGGGAGACGGTATGTCACCCATACTATACTCTCTGCCGAGTCCTATATACTTATCGTATCCAAGCCTATGATAAGGAAGAAGATTGATTTCATCAACCCCACTCAAACCTTTGGCAAATTCTGCAATCTGTGAAATTTCCTCTTCGGTATCATTAAAGCCGGGTATTACGGGCACTCTTACTATAAAGCGCTTAGCCAACTTTGAAACCCGTTTTGCATTTTGAAGAATAAGCTCGTTTTTCATTGTAGTAAATTCTTCGTGCTTTTGAGAATTTGTGTGCTTTATATCAACCAAAAAGGTATCAACATAAGGAATAAGAGGTTCTATCATATCAAAAGGAACACAAAGCGTTGTTTCCATCGCTGTATTTATACCGTTGTTTTTACAGGTTCTCAAAAGTGCGAGAGCAAAATCTGCTTGACAGAGGCTTTCGCCACCCGATAGGGTTACTCCACCACCACTTCTACGGTAGTAAATCATATCCTTTTTAATTGTTTCAAAAACCTCGCCTACGGTAACATCTCTACCGATAGTTTCCTTCTTTCCGTTCTTGAGCATTTCCTGAATCGAATACTCCTGCGACTCGGGATTGCAGCACCATCTACACCTGAGAAGGCAACCCTTCAAAAATATAATGGTTCTGATTCCCGGACCGTCATGCGTGGAAAACTGTTGAATATCAAATATTCTTCCTTTTGTCTGCAAATCCTTTTCCATCAGAACATTCCTTGTTCAGTTCTGTTGATGATATCATCCTGAAGAGATTTTGACAAAGTAGTAAAGAGCGCGCTATATCCAGCAACACGAACTACAAGACCCTGATACTTTTCCGGATGAGCCTGAGCATCTCTCAAAGTCTCCCTGCTTACAACGTTAAACTGAACGTGGCTTCCTTTCTGATCGAAATATCCTCTGATAAGTGCTATAAAGCTTTCGATGCCCGATACTCCTTCAAGCGCAGATGGGTGGAATTTCATATTGAACAGTGTACCGTTTGATGCAATACTATGGTCAAGCTTAGAAACCGAGTTAGCCGATGCAGTAGGTCCGTGAACGTCTCTGCCTGCAGAAGGTGAAACACCGTCAGCAACGGGAGTATAAGCATATCTTCCATCAGGAGTTGCACCGGTCTGTGCTCCGAGAGGAACGTTAGCAGATACAGGGTAAAGACCTGCCTGGAACATACCACCACGAGGATTTTTATATTTTTCAAGTGGTTTTGTATACGTATAAGCTACGTCACGTGCAAGCGCGTCGACTTCCTCGAGGTCATTACCAAACTTTTCTGCTTCAAGAATCATTTCTCTGATCTTAGCATATTTGCTGTTGTCGTTATTCTGAATAACCGACTTCGCAATTTCAGCAACTTCCTTCTCGCCTACTTTGACACCCTTCTTTTGAAGCTCTTGAACAACCTTTGAAACTATTTCTTCGGAATTGTCCTTTCCAAAATTATGAGCAAGCGCTTCCTTGAGCTCTGTAAGTGTGAATTTCTTCTCTTCAAATACAAGCTTGCGAATAGCATAGAGTGAGTCAGCCATATTTGCAATTCCAAAGCCCTGAGGACCAGAGAAATTATAGACAGCTCCTCCCTGCTCGGGTGTCTTTCCTCTCTTGATACAATCGTCAATCATTGAAGCAAGATAAGGCAAAGGACATCTTTCGGCATGCGCAATATCAATTGCATTGTTTGAATTAACCATAAGACCGATCATATAGTTCATGTGCTCCTTATAAGCATCATAGAACTCATCAAAGGTCTGCATATCCTCTATTCTCTTTGTCTTAACACTAATCTGCTTACCCTTGTCAACACCACTTGAGAAAACAAGCTCGAGTGGTCTGCACATATTGAAAAATGCAGCGTCGTGCCATCCCCAAGTCTTACCGGACTTCTGAGGTTCAACACAGCCTATAATATTATAATCTCGTGCATCCTCAATTGTAAGCCCTCTGCTTACAAGAGCAGGAATAATTACCTCGTCATTGTAATAAGCAGGTAAGCCAACACCTGTTCTTGTTAACTCTGCAGCCTTGACCATAAACTCGTGAGGTGTCTTATTCCACACTCTTACCGAGAATGAAGGCTGAGGAAGGAGAACGTGCTTTGTTGCAGCAATTGTCATAAATGAAAGGTCGTTAGTTGCATCCTGACCGTCTATTGTCTGACCGCCTGCAATCAAATTCTGGAACGTGCCGTAGCCTGCAAAGCCCTGAGCAGACGCATCATCTCTTACCTTGCTAATATCGTTGAATTTAATCCAAAGACAATCAATAAGCTCCTGAGCAAAGGCTTTATCAAACCCTTCCTTATTCTTATCCATTTCATAATACGGATACATATATTGGTCAAAACGACCGGGAGAAATTGAGTGACCGTTAGATTCTGTTTGTAAAAGCAACTGAACAAACCAGAACGACTGACAAGCCTCGTAAAAAGATTCGGCTGGATTTGCAGGAACCTTTGCACAGTTGAGGGCAATCTGCAACAATTCCTTCTTACGCTTGCTATCGCTTTCTCTTCCTGCCATTTCAAGCGCAAGCTCAGCATATCTGTTTGCATATGTAATCGCAGCGCGACAAGACATAATCGTCGCTTCAAGGAAGGCAGACTTTGTTACGTAATCAGCGTCACCGACGTTTATCTTATCAAGCTCTGCCTGAGCCTCTGCAATTATGCCGTTATAACCAAGAGCAAGAACCTTGTCATAATGAACACATACGTGTCCTACTCCGTTATAGAAATAGTTACCGGGAGTAAATATGTTATGCTCAATCGCCGTAACGGTTTCCTTAGACATATAAGAGGTAGCCAATTCGCTGGTGGTCTTTCCCTTCCAATATTTGAATACCTCGCTAAGCTTTTTCTTTGTTTCATCAGAAATATAAAACGGGTCAGCACTTCTCGTCTCAAGAGTATCAAATTCCTTTTCAATCCAATCAAAAGAAAATTCAGGGAAAATCTGACAACTCTTGGATGCAACGGTAGAGCTTCCGACAATCAACTCATTGTCTCTGATTGTAACGGGAAGCTGCTCACAAATTTTACGAAACGCCTTTGCCCTTCTGATTACCATCGGCTCATTTTCAGTTTCCATATAAGACTGTGTTATAATCACAGCTCTATCTGCTTCTATCTGAGGACGGCTGTTAAAAAGTGCTTGTTTGAGAAGGTCAATTCTTTGAGTCTTCTCGGGTGTTTCTACTGTATATTTCTTCAAGCTTTTCACCACCTTAAAATTTCTATACTTTTCTAAATATCATTATACACTATTATTTTGATTTGTCAATAAGTTTTATCAACATTTTGTGGTTTTTTATAACTTTTTTCAAAATAAATGTGGTTTTGTGTTGTTTTCAATCTCGTTCAATACTTTTTTCAAAACTTCCAAAGCTGTTTCGGACTTACTTGTGCAAACGTCTGCAAGTCTATTCGTCCTATTCCCTATTGCGCACGAATAAAATGCGTGCTGCATCATAGAAATATCGTTATCTGCATCGCCAAGCGCAAGGGTATCATACCTTGAAATTCCGAGCTTTAATTGTAAATCTGCGACAGCAACGCCTTTATTAGCATAAGCAGACACCAATTCAACAAATGATTTTTCCGAATAGTGGATTCTGAAATAATTCGTATTAACAAGATCAAAGCATTTTGCAGTTGCGGTCACCTTAAAAATATCATCTGTTATTTCAAACGGTCTGTTAACTCTGCAAGGCGTTTTGCCATACAAAACGGGGCGACTATTAAAACCCAAAATATACGCTTTATTGAGGGAATACAATATAACGTCCTTGTAAATGTATTCATCAAAAAAAGTATTAATAGCAGCTTTAGAAAAAGGCTTCTTAAAAATCACATTATCACCTTTAAGAGTTACTGCACCGTCATCGCAAATAAAGTATAAGCTATCGGATAATTCGCCAAGCAAGCTTTTCAATTCAGAATAAGTTCTACCCGAAGCAACTGCGAATTTTATATTGTGAGATATCAATTTTTTTATTGTTTCGACAGTTTCGTTTGACAAAGAAGTCTGAGTGTGTGGCAAAAGAGTTCCGTCAAAATCCGACACAATTAACTTAATCATTACAAACTCCCCTTTCACTATACTCAATAGCCTTAACTGAATAATCATACATCGATTTAACAAGATTCAAAAAGCTTTCGTTATCGCTATACTTGTTATTATCAATATAATTCGAAACGCTGTATTTTATAAAACAAACTACGTTACCCTCTTTATCCTTTATGTAAAAATCCTTTTGATCGAATAAATCCAAAACGGAAACGTTTTCAATATCAAAGTAAATATATTCTGCCTTTGTACCGAAACGGACGTCGGTATCATACAACGACTGAAAAGAAGAAACATCCTCAACCTTAAAATAATGTCTAATTGTTACTCTGTCCTCAAGTAGTAATGCAGAACCATAGAATTCTACACCATCAAGATCACTGCTATTCATTTCGGGCAAAGCTTTTTCACATATAGTTTCTTTTGACGAATATAAGGTCATGGGCTTATCCGAAAAGAAAGCGTCAGAATACCTTGCATAATCTTTTAAGGTGGTCAAAAGATTAGCCAAGCTATCATCGTCACAATTATCAACATAAGCATCTATCAGGTCAAGAATGTTTATAGATGCTACCGTCAAAAGACTTTCGCTGTCAATTAGAATTGACACGTCAAAACTCACGTTATCAAAATCTTTAGGTGACAAAAAGAGTGTGACGTAATACAAGTCTTTTTCGTTATGATACGCAACAGGCAAATTGCTTATATCAGAATACAGCGAAAAATCAGTTTCATAATCCTCGTTTATCGTAACAATCTGCGCTAACATTTCTTTTGTCGCCAATTCATCGGCAATATCAAAATATACGTTTATTCCTACCCTCGACTCGATATACAAAGAGCTGCCTACGCAAACCAAATCGGGAGCTTTTACCGAAACAGGCTCACCAACAACCTCGCCTTGAGAATTCATAGCTTTCACAAGATAATCCACAGAAGCTTTTTCAATTACAATGCTGTCACCGTTTACAGAGTGCCAAGAAATGCCATTATCAAAAGAGTAAAAATAATTCAAAGAGCTATCGTAATTTTCAATTTGAACGTAATGTCCATTATCACAAAACTCAATACTGAGAACAGGCAAAACTGCCTTCTCTTCGATTACGTAATCATTGGGGTTAAAAACTAACTTTGGTACTGTTGAATAAGAATTATCAGAGCTGAGCTTAAACAACTCGGGGTTATTCTGTCCGTACCAGGCAAAAATCTCTATCGCAACTACGTACTCTTCTTCTTTGTCAGATACAATTTCCACACTACGCAGGTCGTCATAACCAAGAGCTTCGGTTTCAAAGCTTGTAACGTTAAAGTTACCGTCAACGTCTACGGTGTAAACATCAACCTTTGATGTAAAGTTTCCATTGTATTTTGCTGCTCCTAAATTAAATCCGGCAACAAACTTAAAGCCTTTAAGCTCGGACAAAGGAATAATTTCTTCGGGGCTAAAAGCATATTTGAAGGAGTTATTCTTAACAGCGCCAACCAGCTTTTTTCTTTCGTCAAGCATTGTTTGATACGCTTCGGCAATCTCTTCGTCTGTCGCATAACCACAATCAAGCAAATCACGATATTCATTCTCAGCACTTCTTACTGATTTTATCAAAGTGCTTTTAATCCAAGCTCCGGAAGTATATGCCGTAAGTGTATAATCATCTAACGAATAAATGGAAGATGCCGTCCATTTTTCAGCAACAAATTTGCTCGAATCTTCTACTTCTAAAAAACCTGTACTTTTATTTATTTCACATATTTGCTTTCTTTTGTCGAAATCACCACTAACGTACACTTTATCAGAAGGCTCAGAATAAACTCCGTCAGATATAACCTTCCTGAAAGCAACAATTCCACAAGGTTTCGAAGTATCATCAAATTCTCGCCACCCACCAGATATCAAAGCATTACCATCAGCATTTATAGTAAAAGTAGTATATTCATATTCAGAGTCATCTTCAAGCTCAACCGTCATGTCCTGTGCCATGGCAAAAACAGAAAACACTACACAAAAAGTCAAAATTAAAATCAAGCAGAGAATTTTTCTATTCATAACTCTCACTCCAATCAAAATTATTCAACAAATTATAACATATTTTTTGCATATTTGCAATATAGAAGATATATATTCTACAAGAATTTGTCGTACATAATTGTAACTTTTTTTGATTTTATTGACAATAGTTTTTACTTACTGTATAATGTTAAAAAAGGTGGTGCTGTTTTATGGAAAAAATGACTTTTCGTCAATGGCTTGAAAACTTTTGGTATCACAACAAGTTTGCTGTGATTGTCATATTGGCCTTTGCAATATTTTTTATAGTTTCATTCATTCAGATTTTTACAAGAAAGACCCCTGATGCAAATTTCTTGTATATGGGTCCTGCAGCAATTGCTTTCTCAGGCGAAAATCTCATTCAGGAATCTA